>CADDZC010000040.1 GCA_902812365.1 Acidobacteriota bacterium
GATCCGCCAGTCGCTACCAGCCGCGCACTGTTGGGAGGCATGGGCACGGGCGATCCGCCAGTCGCTACCAGCCGCGCACTGTTGGGAGGCATGGGCACGGGTGATCCGCCAGTCGCTACCAGCCGCGCACTGTTGGGAGGCATGGGCACGGGCGATCCGCCAGTCGCTACCACGGCTCGACGACGAATTGGGTTGACTCGGCCGGCGGAAGGCGTGGACGGCGGGCTTAGTTTGGGCGCTGCGGAAACCTTCGGCGCATCGAGAGCAAAAGCGGGCAGCGGAGAACTGCCGATGGCTGTGGTGTGCAAAAGCCATTGTTCAGACGCCTGATCGTGAGCGGCACACACGCGCCGCAATCCGACGCTTGCCAGTACGACCCACATGGCAAGCAACAACGGTAGAAAACGCTTTGACATTAGACTCTCCTCCAGCGAAAGAATAGCGTGGCCGCCTAAAGCGGCCCGCGTGGAGGTAGAGCCTAACGGACAATTCTCGAGAAGTCTATCTTACTCGGCTTCTCTTAATGCCAGCGCCACCGTACCATAACCGGTAGAGTTCTGTCAAGTGAAAAATTGTGTCATGTTGCTTCACTCACTAACTCAATCAAATGGCCGCGCCCGGCCCGCGAAACCTTGGGGCATGGAACGAATCGGCCGGCAATTGGCGCACAGGCCGTCTCACCCCGCAGCACCTATCGTCGGTTTTGGCGTGGGGCTTGAGCCGACTCGCGCCGCGAGGGTAATGAGGGCAATCCCCGAGCTACGCATAGGGCGGCCACGTCGCCGATGTGCTCGCCCAATCCGGCCGGGACCACCTGGCACGCCTCGGCAGACCCTTGAAGCGCCTCTTTTTTCATAGTCTTACGGGCAGGATCCAGCAGCCAGGCACCCCACCGGAGGGCCAATCCGCCAATCACCATGCGCTCCGGGTTTAAAATATCCACAAGGATGGCCAAGGCCTCGCCCAATCGCCGGCCCGTAGCGGTGATGATGCTCCGGGCCAGGCTATCCCCGCGCTGGGCGGCGTCGCCTACGTCCCGCGCTGTGATCTCTTGATTTTCACGTAAGTCATTGATCAGTAATGTCTTGACTCCAATTTGCCGGGCCCTCGCGGCGGCCCGCCGGGCGACTTGAGCCACACCTCCTCCGCTCACCCAACCCTCGACGGATCCAGCCTTGTGATACCCGACCGGGCCGGAGCGAGTCAGCCGAACGTGACCGATTTCCCCTGCCGACTCGCTCGCGCCCCGATAAAGGCGTCCAGCAATAATAATTCCAGCGCCAAAACCCGTCCCCATCGTCAAGAAGACCATGTTGTGGCAGCCGCGTCCAGCCCCATAGCGATGCTCGGCGACAGCCCCGGCGTTGGCGTCATTTTCGACGCGGCAGGGTGCGCCAAATTCTCGCTCGAGAATGGACTTGACAGGTATGTCCTTCCACGTCTGAAGGTTAGGAGGAGATTGAATGATGCCCTGCACGGGATCCAGCGGTCCGCCGCAGCTAACCCCGAGCCCTCGGATATCCCCTGCGGTCACCCCATGGCGAGAGAGTAGGCTCCGGAGCACGCTTTTGATGCGTTCCAGGGCGGGCTCCGGCCCCCTCGCCGGCCGGGTCGGAAACTCAACGCGGTCAATCAGATTCGGAAGCTTTCGGGAGAGCGAGACGGCTGTCTTGGTGCCTCCAATGTCGATACCCACCCAGAACTTCTCGCGCATCTCGGCCGCACCCGCCCCGCCATCTCACCTACGCGGTCGCATGATACACGCATTCGCCGGTCGATCAAGAGGTCTTTGCGCCTTCTGAAGATTCCGGCATTCGGCCACGGGGCCGTCACCCGCCTGTCTGTTGAGTGGTCGAGGATCAGGCCTTGTAGGAATGTCTGGGCGGGCTCGTGGAGAGTGTCTGAGCGGCCCAAGTGCCCCACCGCCGCGTGTCTGCATATATCTCTATTGGAATCAATCGGATAACGACTTCCTTGGCGATGCTTTCCGCCACCTGAGCCGCGAGGGTCAAAATATCGTCGACGGCCTGCTCGTAGCTGGCAGCCCAAGCGTGGGTTTGGTCGCTGGCCCGGATCAACTGCGCCGTGACGCGCGCTCGTCCGCCGACGCAACGTACAGTCCCGGCAATGAGATAGCTCACGTGGAGCGCCTGGGCGATGGACTCGATCGGGGCCGCGCCGCCTTGGAATCGCAGAACGGAGTGGCGCGCCAGCACCCCTATCCGCCGCGGGTTCAGACCGCCGAGCCATGTAGTCAACTCCTCGGTGATGCTCTCCGCCAGATGTCCCTGATGTTGGCTGGGGCTGTAGTCCTCGAACGGGAGCACCGCCACAATGACTCGGTCAGATCGTAACCATCGTGGAATCAGTGAATCGCCGGTCGAGCGCTCGACCGGCGATACAAACCGGTATCCTCGCCGGGGCAGGGTCTCAACGAAGCGGGGGTGACGAGCGTCGTCGCCCAAGGCGTTTCGAAGCTTGCTCAGCGCCGTCTTGAGGCTGTGGTCGAAGTCTACGAATACCCCTTGCGGCCACAGTTTGGCGCGCAATTCTTCCCGCGTTACGACCTCGCCGGGCCGCTCGAGCAACAGGCCGAGAATTTGAAACGGCTTCTCCTGCAGTTTGATTTTGCATCCGCGCCGGTGAATCTCACCGGCTCGCAAATCGACTGTAAAATCATCAAATTGAACCACTTGTGCCATGCTAACACCTTTCCGGCCGGAGGTGCGCGCCCAGCTTAAACCGACTTCAGAATGGGATCGCCCAACGGAGGATCAACAGAAAATCCTGGGCTTGCTCGTTCGCGACAGCGCGCCTCTTGCCGCAACTGAACTACCAGTCGGTAGGCCACTGACAAGCCATAGAAAAAAAATGGGTCATCTCCATGAGTCGGCTCTCCGGGGCAGGTAACGATTACACGGCAGCGGAAAAATCGTTCGATCCCCCGCCCGCGGTCACCCCGTTCAGCGCATCACTGCCGAGCGGGTTCGGCGGAGCTCTGAAGCCTGGCTGGCACCCGAGACCCCACCAGTCGTGGAGGGGATCAGGAGGACCGCTTCTCGATGACGGCGGCGAAAAAGCCGTCCATCCTGTCGCGGTCGGGGCGGGTGCGGAAATAGCCGTCAGCATCGAAAAGTGGGGCGAGGGCCGGAAATTCCCCGGCCAACTCGCTCCGACCCAGCCGCGCGGCGTTCTGATTCGCCAGCGCCCGCTCGACCACTCCTTCGTTTTCTTCCGGCTCGAGCGAGCAGGTGGCGTAGACGAGGCGGCCGCCCGGGGCCAGGACGCTGAAAGCGTTGGCGAGCAGGCTGATCTGCAAGGCCGCCAGCCGCGGCAGGTCTTCGGGCTGGAGCCGCCACTTGATTTCGGGATGGCGTGCCAGGGTGCCCGTGCCCGAGCAGGGAGCGTCGACCAGCACGCGCTCAAACCCTCCCGTAAACGGCAGCGGCTGCGAGGCGTCTAAACGGATTGGGGCCCAAATGACGCCGGGCGGCATCGTTTCGCGCACCAGCCGAGTCATCGCCCGGAGCCGGCGCGCGCTCAGGTCTGCCGCCACCAGCATTCCGGACCCCAACTCTTCCGCCATCTGGGCCGTCTTCATCCCAGGGGCCGCGCACAAGTCGAGCACGCGCTGCCCGGGCCGGATCCCGAGCAGTTCGATAACCAACTGCGAGCCTTCGTCCTGAATCACCGCCCGGCGATCCCGCACAAGCTCAGCCGAGCCCGCCCGCCCCTCATCCACGATGAGCGCGCGCGCGGCGTAGCCGGCGGGCCGCGTGCGGAGTCCTTCCGCCGCCAGTTGTTCCTGCGCCTTCTCCTGATCCTCCACCCGCAGCGTCAGCCGCAGCGTCACACGGGGCGGAGCGACGCTCGCCAGAGCCAGCCGATCGGCCGTCTCGGCGCCGAAATGCTCCTTCCAGCGGGCGAGCAGCCACGGCGGAAGCGATCGGCGGGCCGCTTCAAGCTGTTGGCAAAAGGATGCGCCCCCGGGCGGTTCGCATTTCCGCAGCACGGCGTTGACGAACCCGGCGGCCGAGCGCTTGCGCGCTCGCTTGGCCAGCCGGACGGCTTCGTCCACGGCGGCCCGCTTGGGGATTTTCGTGAGGAAGCGAATCTGATACACCCCCAGGCGCAGAATGGCCAGAATTTCTGGATCGAGCGTCTCCAGCCGCCTTTGCGCCAGGCTGGCAATCCAGAAGTCCAGCTCGCCCCGCCAGCGGAGCACGCCCATCACCAGCTCCGTCGCCAGCCGGTGATCCGCCTCGCTCAGCCCGGCGGCCATCGGCCCCTCCAGCGAGTCCACGGCGAAGCCGCGCCCCGACTGGACGCGGCAGAGGATTTGGTATGCGACCAGGCGGGCCGGAGAAATCGACAATCGGCAACCTCGGGCCGGGCCGCGATCAAGAGGCGGCTTGCGGCTTCGTTTCCACTCCCAACACTTCACCCGGCGCCGCCCGAAGGCCGTTCAGAAAATCGGCCACCGGCATCCGCTTGCGGCCTTCGAGCTGGACTTCCAGCAGTTCGAGCGTGGTGCCCGAGCCGCACGCCACCAGCCACCGCCGCCCCGCCACCATCGAGGTCCCGGGCGGCAAGCCGTTCGGCAAGCGATCGGGGGCGACCCGGGCTTTCCAAACGTGCAGGTTCTTGCCCCGCCAGGTGGTGTAAGCTCCCGGCCAGGGCTGGAATCCGCGCACGCGCCGCTCGATCTCGGGCGCGGGGAGCGACCAATCGATGCGGCCGTCTTCCCGGCGCAGAGGCGGGGCCGCCGTCGCCAGCGCCGGATCTTGCCGTTCCGGCACGATCGTTCCCCGCTCGAGGCCGCGGAGCGTCTCCACCATCAGTTCGGCCCCGGCCACGCTCAGACGGGCGGCCAGCGTCTCGGCGGTGTCATCGTCGCGGATGGGGATTTCGCGGCGCAAGAGCACGTCGCCGGTGTCCAGCCCGGCGTCGATCTTCATCGTGGTGACGCCGGTCACGCGCTCGCCGCGAACGATGGCCCAGTGAATCGGGGCGGCGCCGCGGTACTTCGGCAACAGCGAGGCGTGCACGTTGATGCATCCGAAACGGGGAAGCTCGATCAGCCAGGAGGGAAGCAGGTGCCCGTACGCCACGACGACGATGGCGTCTGGGTGCCACTGGGAGAGGAAGGCGCGGGCAAACGGGTCCTTCAACTGGCGGGGCTGGAAGACCAGCAAGCCCCGCCGCAGAGCCGCCTGTTTGATGGGAGTCGGCTTCGGCTCGTAGCCTCGCCCGCTCGCCTCGTCCGGATTGGTAACCACCAGCTGGACCGCGAAGCGCTCCGCGAGCAACCGTTCCAGCGTGGGGACGGCGAACTCCGGCGTTCCGCAAAAGATGAGGTTCATGGCGGATACTCGATCTCAGGGCTCGCCACACCGCGCCGCTCCGTGAGCGGCCGCCCGGCCACGTTTCGGCGGCCCGCCGGGGCGGTTACCATTGTCCGGCTTTGGCCATCTTGCGCACTTTGCGCTTGATGGAGTCGCGCTTCAGCATACTGAGATGCTGAATAAAGAGAATGCCGTTCAGGTGGTCGGTTTCGTGGCACAAGGCGCGCGCCAGCAAGCCTTCGCCGGTCAGGGTGAACTCGCGGCCCTGGACGTCCTGGGCGCGGACGGTGGCTCGTGCGGGCCGCGGCGTGTCGGCGCGGAAGTCGGGCAGGCTGAGGCATCCTTCCTCGTTCACCTGCTTGCCTTCGGCCGCCACGATGACCGGATTGACAAGCACCAGCCGGGCCTTCGGGTCCTCTCCCGAGCTGGTGTCGATCACGCAAATCCGCTTCGGGATGCCGATCTGGGGCGCGGCCAAACCCACGCCGCGAGCCGCGTACATCGTCTCGAACATATCGGAGACCAGCTTCTCGAGCGCGCCGTCAAAGGCCACGACCGGCTCGGCGGGGGTCTCGAGCACCGCCTGGCCGTACTTCACAATGGGATAGATCATGGTTGGTGATGAAGCGGCCGCCGCTCCCCGAAGAGCCGCAAGCCCCCCTCAGAAGCGCTTCACTTGCTCTTGATAACCTTCGAAGTTCCGCCGCGTCTCTCCAAGCGAATCGCCGCCGAACTTCTCCAGAAACGCGCGCGCCAGAACTAGCGCGACCATGGCTTCGCCGACCACGCCGGCGGCCGGGACCACGCAGACATCCGAGCGCTCATAGGCGGCCTTCACGGGCTGGCGAGTCTCGAAATCGACCGACTCGAGCGGCCGGCGGAGCGTCGAGATCGGCTTCAGGTAGCCGCGCACCACGACGTCCTCGCCGTTCGTCATCCCGCCTTCCAGTCCTCCGGCGCGATTCGACCGGCGCGTGAAGCGGGCGCGCTCGCGGTCGTAACCGATCTCATCCTGCACGCGGGATCCGGGCTGGGCGGCATTCGCAAACCCCGTTCCCAGCTCGACGCCCTTGACGGCCGGAATCGAGACGATGGCCTGCGCCAACTGCCCGTCCAAGCGCTCGTCCCACTGCGCGCAGGAGCCGAGGCCGGGCGGTAAGCCGCGAGCCACCACTTCGAACACGCCGCCCACCGTGTCGCGGTTTTCCGTGGCGCGATCCACTTCCTCGACCATCTTCGCTTCCACCGCCCGGTCCGCGCAGTTCAGGACCATCTCTTCCTGGTCCCGCAACGCCAGAATGGCTTCAAAGGGCACCGGCTCCGCCCCGATCCTCACCGCTCCCACTTGCACGACGTGGCTGGCCACCTGAATGCCAAACTCGCGCAGGAACAGCTTGGCCAGCGCCCCGGCCGCCACGCGGGCCGCCGTCTCGCGGGCGCTGGCCCGCTCGAGCACGTAGCGGGCTTCGCGGAAGTTGTATTTCAGGCAGCCGGCCAGGTCGGCATGGCCCGGCCGCGGCCGCTCGAGAGGCTTGTATCGGGCGCGCGCCTCGGGGCTGTCCTCGACGGCCATGGCTTGCGACCAGTTCTTCCAGTCGCGGTTTTCGATGAGCACCGCAATCGGCGAGCCGATGGTGGCGCCGTGCCGGACGCCGGAAAGAAACTGCGCCGTATCGGACTCGATCTTCATGCGGCCGCCGCGCCCGTAGCCGCCCATGCGGCGCTTCAGCTCGCGATCCACGTAAGCGAAATCCACCGCCATTCCCGCCGGCAGGCCGGAAAGGATGGCCACCAGGGCCTGACCATGGGACTCACCGGCGGTTTGGAATCGCAGCATCGAGTTTCATCACAGGCGTGGCGTCGTCGCGCGCCGCCGCTCGCCGTCGGGCGGCCCGGAATGGGCGGCCGGCGCGAACGCCCTTACGCTTATGATCTTAGCGGAAAGGCGGGGAGCAGGTCAAAACCGCGCCGTGGTTCCGTCCTTCGGCCCTCGGGCGGCGGTGCTTGCCATGGCCGGGCAGAATCGGATGCCCGGCCGATTCGCCGCCGTCTCGGGCAGCGAACCCGAGCGGGGGTTGCTCTGCATGGCGAAGTGTGGTATTCCAAGGCTGGGTAGTCAAACGGAAACATTCCACCGGGGTCTGCGAATCAGGGAGTCCAGGCGCGCTTCTGCTGGGGTGGCGCGATCGCGGCCAGACGCCCCGGGCGAGCTCGGGTGGACCCATCGAGGGCCGGCTCCCCGCTGCCGGACGGTAGGCCATGAGCCAAGAAGACGCTCGGGGAATGGGGGCATGGGTGAGGGCGGCCGGACGTTCCGACGTGGGGCGAGTTCGGAGCCACAACGAAGACAGCTTAATGGCCTGCGACCTTTCCAGCGGCGAGAGGCGGCTGGGACCGTTCGACTACGACCTGCGGCTCGGGCCGAAGGGCCTGCTGCTCGGGGTCGCGGACGGCATGGGGGGCGAAGCGGGCGGTGAACTGGCCAGCCAAATCTGTGTGGAGGAAGTCTCGCACCGCCTGCTGGCCGGCGGAGACGAGCGGGAGGTGGGCGAACGGTTGCGGAGAGCCATCGAGGCGGCCAATGAACGCATCCGGCAAGAAGCGCAGCGCCACCCCGCCTATCAGGGCATGGGCACAACGATCACGGCCGCCCTGTTACGGGATTCGTCGTTGTGGGTCGCCCAAGTGGGAGACTCGCGGGCGTATCTGGTGCGGGATCGGGAGGCCCGCCTGTTGACCCGCGACCAGACGCTCGTGAACTATCTCGCCGATCTGGGCGCGGAATGGGACGTTGAGGGTGAAAACGATCCGCGGCGGAACATTCTGATCCAGGCGGTGGGCACGAGCGCGGTGTTGGACGTGGAGCTGACCCGCGTCAGGTTGTTGCCGGGCGACCTCGTGCTGGTGTGTTCGGACGGACTATCCAACTGGCTCCAGCCCGCCGAACTGGTCGAGGTGCTGGCGGCAGACGAGCCGCTGGCGCGCCGGTGCCAGGCCTTGATTGATCGCGCCAACGCCCGCGGCGGGCCCGACAATATTACCGCCGTGGCGGCCCAGCTAGCCGGGTGCGAGGGGCGCTGCCGGGACGGGACTGGCCTCGGTGCAGCGGAGCCGGGCGGAGGAGGGCGAGCTCCGGGGGCGAAGCGCTAGAAAATCGGCTCAAGTTTTCGAACTGCCCAACCGAGACAAGGGATGAGGCGGCGACGGCCTTGCTCAATGATCGGGGGAGGACCCCACGTCGGGCCGCGGACGCCGCCTCGCCAGTCTCTGGCTGGGAGGTGGATGCCCGCCCCGAGCGGGTGAACCCGGCGCCCGGGAGGAGGCCGGCCCAGGCCTTGCCCGGCTCTCCAACCGCTTCCCTTCCGGCCCTAAACACGGTAAGTTGTGAGGGTGCGGTATTGCCGCGCTCAGTTCCCGTTTCTGCCCCGTCAGTGAACTGACCCGGGCAAGACAGCGCCGTTCGCCGCGAAGGGCTGGGCTTATGAACCCGGCCTTCCGCGATCCATCGATGGCGCCGAGGTTGCTTATGCCAGACGCACGGCGGTTTGCAACCCTGGCTGTTCACGCCGGCGAAGCCGGCTGTCCGGCGACCGGGGCACTGGATACGCCCATCTACCAGTCCACCACGTTTACGGCCGCGAGCGCGGCGGAAATGGCCGCCGTCTATGGCGGCGAGCAGCCGGGGTTCATGTACACGCGGTACGGGAACCCGACGATTCGGGCGCTTGAGGAAAAGATGGCCGCGCTCGAGGGGGGTGAAGCGGCCCTGGCCACGGCGACCGGAATGGCCGCCATCTCCACCGCCATTCTGGGCTGCGTCCAGGCGGGTGACCACGTGGTGGCCGCGCAATCGCTCTATGGGGGCGCTTACGACTTCATTCGGCGGGTGCTGCCGCGCCTGGGCGTGGATCGAACGTTCGTCGGGATGGACGCGGTGGCGGATTTTGAAAAAGCGGTGCGCCCCAACACGCGGCTGATCTATTTCGAGACGCCCTCGAACCCGGTGCTCGGCATCCTCGACATCGCCGCCCTGGCGCGGCTCGGCCAGGCGCGCGGCATCCCGACGATCATGGATAATACGTTCGCCACGCCGCTGCTCCAGCGGCCCCTGGCTCGGGGCGTGACGGTGGTGGTGCATTCGGCCACCAAGTACCTTTGCGGGCACGGTGACGCGATGGGAGGGGTAATCATCGGTCCGAAGAATTACATTGCCGAGCTGAATCGCGACGTGCTCCGCGACTTTGGCGGGGTGATCAGCCCCTTCAACGCCTGGCTCATTCTGCGCGGCATCCGCACCCTCCACGTCCGAATGCCCGTGCACTGCGCGAACGCTCAGAAGATCGCCGAGTTCCTGGAAGGCCATCCGAGAGTGGAGCGCGTCAATTATCCCGGCCTGGCGCGACACCCAGGGCACGAGCTAGCGGGGCGGCAGATGGAGGCCTTCGGCGCCATGATGAGCTTCGAAGTCAAAGGGGGTTACGAGGCGGGCCGGCGGGTGATGGACGGGGTGAGAATCTTCGCGCGGGCCGCCAGCCTTGGGGACACCCGCTCGCTCATCGTGCATTCGGCGTCCACCAGCCACGCCGCCGTACCGCGCGGCGAGCGCCTGGCGATGGGCGTCAGCGACGGTCTGGTTCGCTTGTCGATCGGGCTGGAAGCGGTCGAGGACCTGATCGAGGATCTGGGCCAAGCCCTCGCCGCCTGAGCCGCGCCGGCCGCGGTGAGCTACTCCGGTTCCTCAAACATGACCTCTTCGAACATCCGCCGCTCGGGCACCACGACAACAATCCCGGTCTCGGTAACATGGTATTTCTTGCGGTCTTCTTCGAGGTTGTAGCCGATCTCGGCGCGCTCGGGAATCTTGATGTTGCGGTCGATGATGGCGCGGCGGATGCGGGCATAGCGGCCGATGTTGACGTGCGCGAAAAGGATCGAGCCATCCACCTCGCTGAAGCTATTAATGCGCACATCGAGCGAGAGGATGGAGTTGGTGACCCGGCCGCCGGAGATGATCGAGCCCATCGACACAATCGAGTCCACGGCGATGCCCATGCGCCGGCCCGTTTCGGCGAAGACGAATTTGGCAGGCGGGTACTGCCGCTGGTAGGTGCGGATGGGCCACTCTTTGTCGTACAGGTTGAAGACGGGCGAGACCGAGACGAGGTCCATATTGGCCTCGTAATAGGCTTCCACGGTGCCGATGTCGCGCCAGTACTTCGCCTCCTTCTTGTTTTCGTCGACGAAGTTGTAGGAATAAACGCGGTGGGTGGTAATGAGCTTGGGAATGACGTCCTTGCCGAAGTCATGGCTGGAGGCGGGGTCTTCGGCATCCGCCACCATGGCTTCGATGAGCAGGTCGCGGTTAAAACAATAGATGCCCATCGAGACGTGGCACTTGCTGGGGTCGTGGGGGGAGGGCTTGGGGTCGGCGGGTTTTTCCTCCCATCCCACGATGCGGCCGGAAGAATCCACCTCGACCACCCCGAACCGGAAGGCCTCCGAGCGATCGAACTCAATCGTGCCAATGGTGACGTCGGCGCCGGCGTCCACGTGCTGCTGGAGCATCTTCTGGTAGTCCATTTTATAGACATGATCGCCGGATAGGATCAAAACGTACTTGCACGCCTCGCTCCCCACCGAGTACAGGTTCTGGTAGATGGCGTCGGCCGTGCCCTGGTACCAACTCTCGCCCACCCGCTTCATCGGCGGCAGAATCTGCACAAACTCCCCCAGTTCATGCGCCAGAATGTGCCAGCCTTCGCGGATGTGGCGGATGAGGGAAAGCGCCTTGTACTGCGTCATGACGAAAATGCGGCGCAGTTCGGAGTTGACGCAGTTCGACAGCGTGATATCAATAATGCGATAGATGCCGCCGAAGGGCACGGCCGGCTTGGCGCGATCGCGGGTGAGCGGATACAGGCGCTCGCCGGCCCCGCCGGCCAGCAGGCAGACCAGCGTGTCTCGCACAATGGGATGAACGCTGCTCATCGCCGCCGGCCCGGACCTGAAGGTGAGAGTCGCACACGCGCCTCCGACGGACGCTTCGAAAAGATGAAATTATAACAAGAGTGGTGAAGACGCAACGACTTTCCCGGCGCGCCGGTTGCCGCCCGGGGACGGAGGCGAGACGCGGAGAGGCCATGAAGGCCGAACGAGAGAGCGAGCTGGCCGGCTACGCCATGCGCGTGGAGGATTCGCTCGGACGGCGTTACGCCGAGCCCCCCCATCCCTACCGGAACGACTACGTCCGTGACCGCGACCGGATCATCCACGCGCGCGCCTTTCGCCGCCTCGAGAACAAGACCCAGGTCTTCGCGCGCCGCTACTCGGACCATTTTCGCAATCGCCTGACGCACACGCTGGAAGTGGCTCAGATCAGCCGGACCGTGGCGCGCGCCCTCGGCCTGAATACCGATCTGGCGGAGGCGCTGGCGCTGGTTCATGACGTGGGTCATCCGCCCTTTGGACACACCGGGGAACAGGTTCTCGACCGGCTGATGAGACCGTACGGGGAGCGGTTTGATCACAACCTGCACGCGCTGCGGGTGGTGGAACATTTTGAGCAGAAGTATGCCGAGTTTCCTGGCCTGAATTTGACCTTCGAGGTGCGCGAAGGCATCATCAAGCACTCCCGCGACTATGACCCGGCGGCGCATCCCGAGCTGGCCGAGTACCGCCTGGCCGAATATCCTCCCCTCGAGGCGCAACTGATCGACCCGGCCGACGAGATCGCTTACCACTGCGCTGACCTCGACGATGGCTACGAAGCCAAGCTTTTGACCCTGGAACAGATCGTCGGCGAGGTACCCTTGTTCGCCGCCTGCTACCGGGAGGTGGAGCGAAGGTATCCCGCCGCGCCCGAAAAGCTGAAATTTAACGAGGCTCTCAAGAAGCTGTTGGATACCCTGGTGACAGACCTGATCGATGCCACCCGTCGGCGTCTGCGGCAGCAAAAAATCCGCTCGGTCGACGACGTGCGGCGGAGCCGCGCCCGACTCGCCCAGCTCAGCGCTCCGATGGCTCGCGAGAATCGGCACCTCAAGGAATTCCTTTACAGCCAGCTCTATTCCCACCGCCACGTCGATGCCGAACGCCGTCCGACCGTGCGGCTGATCGAAGAGGTTTTTCGGTACTTTATGGAACACCCCCGAAGCCTTCCCAGTTTTTATTTGGCTAAGACCCGCGAGGAACCCCTGCATCGTGTCGTCTGTGATTACGTGGCCGGCATGACTGACAACTATCTACGCCAGCAGCCTCGCGCCGACCGGCGGAACCTTACTCGGCGGTAGAAACCGCCTCTACGGTCTCGCCGCCCGCGCTGGCGGTCGGGCGGCCCCCGAAGCGCAGAGCCAGTCCCTCGCGCGCCAGCCGGAGGAAGGCCTTTCGATTGCGGAAGATCAGCCAAGCCCAGTTGTGCCACCTCATCTGGGGAAAGTAGATGCCTCGGAAGATCAACCGGGCGGTGAGGTGGGTGATGCGGTCGGAAAGGGGCCGGGGCGCCAACCAGCGCAGGGCGCGAGAGATGGCGGCCGGATTGTAGGACGCCTCCCACGCCTGTCTCACCTCGGCCTCGGCCTGTTCGGCGGAGAGCCCCTTTGGGGTGTGAGCCATGGCGAAGGGCCGAAAATCAAGCCAATGTTTCGGGCGGGTCAGCCGTCCGGCGGCTGCCAGTTTGTTATAAAGCGGGGTAGCGGGATAGGGCGTCAGCAAGCCAAAAACGGGCAGGCCCGGAGGCCACGAAGCGATGGTGTCGAGCGTTCGGTCGGCGGCACCGGGCCGATCGCCGTCCATCCCGAAAATAAAAGACGTAATGGCGTAAAGTCCGTGGCGGGCCAGAAACTCCAAAACCGCCGCGTATTCGCCGGGTCTGTTGAACCCTTTGCTGACGCTCTTAAGGTTTTCCGGATCAATCGATTCCAAGCCCATAAAGATCCATCGACCGCCGCTTTCTGCAATCAGCGATACGAGCTCTTCGTCGCGGAGTAGATTCATGCTCATCTGGGCTACCCACGGCATTTGAGCCCCGTTGGCAATGATATCTCTCAGCAGGGATTTCGTTCGTTTGCGATTGATGGCGAAATTGTCGTCGATGAAGAAGACGGCGATCTTCCCGCTCTGCCGCTTTTCGAGGGCCTTCAGTCGCAACAGTTCGCCCACCACGCTTTCGTTCGAGCGGAATCGGATAGCGTCGCCAAAAAAACCGGTGACCGTGCAGAATTCGCAGCCGTAGGGACATCCTCGGCCGGATTCGATCGGAATCATGTGGAAACTCTCCCAGGTCATGCCCAGGCGATGCAGCAATCGTCGGGCGGGCCCGGGAAGGCGCCGGATCAGGTCGAACTGGGCGAGGTCCATCCGGTCCCAGTGGATCTCGGGATAATCGGCGAGCGAGGGCTTCACTTCCCGGCCGTTTCCATCCACCGGCAAGTAGACTTCCCGGAGGATTCCCCGCTCGGCATCGTCCACGATCCGAGGCCAGGTCTGGTCCGCCTCGCCGAGCGCCACCGCGTCCGCGTGGCGAGGTCCGCCGTCGCGGCCCAGGGGTTCGCCCGGCACCTCGGTGACGTGAGGCCCACCCATCACCACGGGCACCCCCGCCGCGCGGACGGCGTCGGCCATGCGGTAAGCCTTGGCGGCCATGCGCGTCATGGCCCCGATTCCGACCAGGCCGATCTCCCGCCTGCGGACGTAGGCCACCAGGTCCCGCTCGCTCATTCGTTGGGCGTTGCCGTCGATCAAGAAAACGGAATGACGGGGGGAGTCAAGGATTTGAGAAGAAACATCCACAGGTGGGGCATGAAGTTGTGGGTGACTTCGTTATCGGGATTATAGAGCAGAATATTCACGGCGCCCTCGCTTTCTTCATTCCCTCCGGCAGCGGGTGGCAAGCGGAGCGACTTACCGGGTGAGCTTCGCGATGTCCCTGTCGGAAAGCGACTTGAGCATACATCATTTGAGGGGGGCGTCGTTCTTTTTATACGGGTTGTTCACCACCGTGAGCCGGCGCGGGCCGGGAGCGAGTCAGCCGGACGGGAGTGACCGCATTGACCGCATCAGGCCGGCGGCGACGGCCGGAGCGCCCCGGTGGGCTTTAAGGGCTGCAGGGAGATCAGGGCTGGGAGGGGTTGGAACGCCGGGCGGGTCTGCGGGCCCCGCCAATTGTCAATCATGGCCACCTGCTGGACACAGGAGATCGTGCAGTGAGGGGCACATGCTTTGCGCGTGCGATATTCGTAATCGATGTGGACGCGCGTATATTCCGCCAGCGGAATACCGGGATAGCCCCGCTGCTGGGAGCAGTAATGCACCAGTCCGTTTTCGCAGATATACAGGTAGCGGCTTCCCGCGCGGCAGCGCCACTGATGGGCGAGGCCGCGGGCGATGCTGCTTTGAAAGGAATTCAGGCGCGCGTAGGATTGTTTGCCTAAGCTCCGAATTTCCGCAAAAATCTGCTGCTGCCTCTCGCTGAGCGGTTGGAGCTGTCCGTTCGCATCGTGCAGGATGCCCACGGTGCTCGTCAAGCCGAGCTCGAGGGCTCGACGCGCGACCACGAGGGCGTCTTCAGGATTGCGGACCGGGCTGCCCAGTACCGAATTGATGTTGACGTGGAACAGGGCGTGTTCCGCCAACAGACGCAGTTTCTGGTCAAGCACCTTGAGGCTCTTCTTGGAGCTCTCATCGGGCATGACGTTATCGATGCTGATCTGCAGGTGATCGAGGCCGGCATCATTCAGGCTGAGTATCCGCTTCGCCGTCAACAGGTAGCCGTTGGTAATGAGGCCGGCCAAGAGGCCGCGCGAGCGAATCCGCCGAATGATCTCTTCCAGTTCCGGGTGGAGCAGGGGTTCGCCGCCGCTGATGGTGATGATCGTCGTGCCCAAGTCGGCCAGTCGATCGACGCGCCGGAGCATCTCCTCGGTGGGAACGGGCTTGGAAACGCTATCGTATTCGTTGCAGTAACTGCACGCCAGATTGCAGCGGCGGATCGGAATCAGATGAGCGTCGATCGGATGATGAGTCGAGAGCAAACCCTTGGCGATCATCCGCAGCTCGCGCCACTGCCGATTCCATCTCCGAATTGTTCGCTTCCATCGGATGTGTTTCATGGATCGTCGCGCGGTTCGCCGAAGCGCGCCGGCGGCCAGTCCCGTTACGGGCCGCGGTCCCACGCTGCTTTCGCCGGTGTCGCCTCCTCTCACCGCCGCTTTCGAGCCGGGGCTCTGAAGGAAGTCTCTTCTGCGCCAGCCGCCCGAGCTTCGGCCCCAGCCTTCGCCAAGCCCATTCCCAGCCTGTTGCACGGTAACGGACCGTTCTCCCCACCGGCAAGTTCTAAGCTGCGAACGGCAAAAATTCGGGCTTGAAGCGCTCTTGCCGGCTTTAAGTTGTAGAAAACAAAGCTGCTGCCGGGTGCGTGAGAAGGCCGACGGGTTGGGCGCAGCGAGGACGGCGCGCTGCTCGCTTTCCATGAGTTAACCCGCTCCTTGAGCTTTAGGCGCCGGACGATCACGGTCTGACCACAAGAAACATCTGGCCCGCCGCGCACGCCGGGTTGGCGGGGAAGAGACAGTGGCATCGGGAGGCCGCTCGATGCGGCTCCTTACAGGTCTTGGGCGGAAAGGATCAGCTTGGCAATGGTTTGCAGTTGCATGAACGATGTGCCCTCGTAGATTTTCGTGATCTTCGAATCTCGCAGGTATTTTTCGACCGGATAGTCCCGGGTAAAACCGTAACCGCCGTACACCTCGACAGCTTCCGAGGCCACTCGCTCGGCAACCTGGGAGCAGAAATACTTGGCCATGGCTGCCTCCTTGACGAACGGCCGGCCAGCATCTTTCAAGCGCGCGGCGTTGTAAGTCATCAACCGCGCCGCCTCCACCTCCGTTGCCAGTCTTGCCAGTTGGAATTGGAGGGCTTGAAATTCGGCGATCGGCCGGCCAAACTGCCGCCGTTGCTTGGCGTAAGCGACGGCATGGCGCCAAGCACCGGCGGCGATGCCGGTGGCCTGGGCGGCGATACCGATGCGGCCTTCGTTCAGCGTTTCGATCGCCACTTTGTAACCCTTGCTGATGTCGCCCAACACCTGAGCCTTGGGGACGCGGCAATGGTCCAAGATCAGTTCGCAGGTGGAGGACGCCCGGATGCCCAGCTTGTCCTCTTTCTTGCCGACGATCAGGCCCGTCGCCCCCCGCTCGACCAGGAAAGCCGTGATGCCCCGATAACCCAGTTCGCGGTTAATGGTCGCAAAAACGATGAAGAGGCCCGCTTCCTGAGCGTTAGTAATCCAGAGCTTGCGTCCGTCGAGAACGAAGGAGTCCCCGTCGTCGCGGGCACGCGTCTCGAGGGCAAAGGCGTCGCTACCCGAGTTCGGCTCCGAGAGGGCATACGCCCCGACCGTGTCGCGCGTGAGGCGCGGGAGAAAGATTCGCTTCTGTTCTTCGGTCGCCCAACGCAGAATGGCGTTGGAGACCAAGGTGTTTTGGACGTCGATAACCACACCCGCCGAAGCGTCGACACTCGAAAACTCCTCGATCGCCAGCACCGCCATGAAAAACGAGCCGCCGGCTCCTCCGTAAGCTTCCGGCACGATGATGCTCATATAGCCTTGAGCGAAAAAGTCGTCAATCAGGGTCTGCTTGAACGCGCCGCTGCGGTCCATCTCTTTGACGTGGGGGGTAATCTCCCGAGCGGCGAACGCACGGGCTGCCGCTTGAAAGAGGTGCTCCTCTTCGGTAAGATTAGTGAGCCCTGCCGGCGTGGCGAGCGGCGGGATCGAAGGGGGCTCCATAGTCGTCAGTCTCCCGGGGCCCGGGTCGCCGAGCACCGGCGATCATGATACACCGGCTGCGCCGAGCGCGCTCGATGCCGGAAACCGAGTTAACCGGTCAACCGAGGAAACGATTCGTGCGATTCCGCCTGTTCGCGTCGGTGTCGATCGTAGTGGTCTTCGGCGCGGCGGGCAGCGCGCGAGGCGCCGCCCCCTCGCTCCGCGAGCAGGCCGCCCGAATTGGAATTCAGGTGGGCGCGGCCGTCAATCCCGCCCACTTCAGCGAACCGCCTTACGCCTTGACACTGGCGCGAGAATTCAACCTCGTGGAGCCTGAAAACGTGATGAAGTGGCCCGCGACCGAACCCGCGCGCGGGCTTTTCAATTTCGAGGCCGCGGATGCGGTGGTGGCCTTCGCCGAACGCCATCGTATGAAGGTGCGCGGCCACAATCTCGTCTGGAGTGTGCATAATCCGGCGTGGCTCACTCAAGGCCAGTTCACGCCCCAACAGTTGTCGGCCATTCTTCACAACCACATCTTGAGGGAAGTTGGACATTATGCCGGACGCGTCTTCGCGTGGGATGTCGTCAACGAGGCGTTTGACGCTCGTGGAAACCTCAAGCACTCGATCTGGTACGATCAGCCCGGAATCGGTCTGGCGGGAGGAGGGAGCGCGTATATCGAACGGGTGTTTCGCTGGGCGCGCGCGGCGGATCCGAAGGCGCTCCTTTTCTACAACGATTATGACGTCGAAGGTCTCAACGCCAAGTCTGATGCGATTTACGCCATGGTGAAAGATTTCAAGGCTCGCGGCGTCCCGATTGACGGCGTGGGCCTGCAGATGCACATCTTCAACTTCGACACCCACAACCTATCATCCCTTCCCGCCAATATGGCGCGGTTCGCTGCCCTGGGCGTCCAAGTGCATATCACGGAGATGGACGTGGCCATTCCGATCCGCACGGACGGCCGCCCCGCAAACTTACCGGACCTTCGTCGGCAGGCCGAGATTTACCGCCAAGTGGCGGCGAGCTGCGTTGCGCAGCCGGCCTGCACGGGGTTCCAAACATGGGGAGTGACCGACCGTTATTCGTGGATGCCCGCCGCGACGAAAGGCCGGGCCGGCGCGGGGCTCCTCTTCGATCAGGACTACGCGGCCAAGCCCGCCTATCGCGCCGTATTCGATGTCTTCAGCAACGCCCCCGCGAGATCGAAGCGGTAGTTCCCGTTGGCGCTACCCTTGCACGCCCGGATACAGGCTCGGAATGCGAAAGGCGCGGTAGGCGTACTGTCCCGTTGATCGTCATTTCGAGAACCAGTTCGGGAGCGGGGCTATCGGTGACTTCCTCGATCGTTGCGGCAGGGGATTGCTGGAGGATGCGGAAGCATCGAACTCGATATTCTGGTTCGGAAATTGTTGCACATAGCCCCCGAAGACCGAAAAGAGTGGCAACGGTTCCTGCCAGACCAGTGTCGCGGTCTTGGCGTTTTCATCGACCTGGAAGATTGGGACGCGACCGTAGCAGGCAACGCTCGAGCCGCACAAATCTCCAGCCGAGTCTACGAGCCGGTCATCTCCATTGTCGAAGACGGCCAGCTTAAAGACTCCCCCTGCTTCGGGAGTCAAAAGGATGGGAGCGTGCTGGGCATAGAACCAGTCCATTGGATCCGTTCCGCCTTCCAGAGTGAAGTCGCCGCCTTCTCCCAAACGCCAGAGAACATTGCCGCTTCCCTTTCCGTCCCGATAATCGATCTTAATAATCCAATTCGGGTGGCGCATGGAAATCAGTAAGTCGCCGTCACTCGGGGAATAGAGCACCGCATTGGTATGCGTCCAGTCGGGAAAGCCCATGGGATGACGGTTGACGTCGAGATGATCAAAGGCGTTCCAGACCCAAACCGGCCTGCCCGCCGGGTCGAGGTCCACCAGCAGATCTCCCGTTACGGTTGTCGAGCCGGGATATCCGACCAGGTCCGTGAATGTCTGGGTGATGGTTGCGATCAGGATCAAGTGTCCATTAGGAAGGGAGACGAAATTATGATGCGTTCCCACAGGGATCACGTTCAAGAAATCATCCACGAGCCGCTGGTCGAGATCATTGGTCGTCAACTGCCAGATCGTGTTCCCGGCCAGATCCACTTCTCTTAGAACGGAGTCTGTGCCGTCGGTGCCTCCGGTAGCGCTGCTGCAGTACACCAGTAGGTCGCCGTTAGGAAGCAACTTAACCAGATTCGGGCGGATGGCCAGAGTAATGTTGGAAGCGTGGGAAAGCCTTCACTCCCCAGAACGGCGAGCGGCCTCCAGCGCCGCATTCGCCAACCGGTCGGCTTCGGCATTCTGTTCGCGAGGAACGTGCGTGATTGAGAACGTTTCGAGCTGGGCGATCAGGCGCTGGGCCTCATCGTAAAGCGCTCGGAGTCCGGGATTCTTCACCTGGTAACGACCGTTGATTTGGCGGGCCAGCAACTCTGAATCTGTGTGCACCCGCAGGCGCCGGTGGCGGTGATCGAGGGCATACTGCAGCGCGGCCAACAGGCCTCGGTACTCGGCGACGTTGTTCGTGGCGTTACCGAGGAACTGCGACCAGGAAGCAATGGGATGCTGCTCGGGTGTCGTCAGCACGACCGCGCACGCGGCGGGCCCGGGGTTACCTCGGGAAGCGCCGTCGATGTGGGCGATCAATTCCGATGGAGCGGCGGTCCAAGCAGTTGTGTGAGCACGGCGCTCGAGAGGGAAGGCGGTGCGGCCCTCAGTTCGACGTTGTCGCTTCGCCGGCACGACCTTCGTACCCGCCCGCTCCGCCGCTTTCGGGCGACGGAGGCTGAACATAGTAGAGAATGCGGCCGCACGTCTCGCAGGTCATCAGCGAGTCGGTCGTGCGCACTTCGTTGTAGGCTTGCGGTCGAAGACGAACATGGCAGCCGCTGCACGAGCCGTCGACCACCTGCGCCACGGCCTGGCCCCGCCGCGCCTTGCGGATTTTTTCGTAGAGGTCGCGCACCGCGGCGTCTAAGGAACCGGCCAGCGCCTGCCGGTGCGCCCGCGCCTCCTCAAGTTCTTTCGCGTCCTGATCGCGGATCGACTGCAGCCGACGCACTTCCATGGCCACGCGCGCTTTCTCGCCCTCCAGGTGCGCCGCCGCTTCCCGCACGAACTTCTCCAGTTGCTCGGCCTCCAACATGTTTTCCAGAATCTTGTCTTCGATGGCCCGATTGTTCATTTCCTCGGCTTCAATCTCGGCGAGCAGGGCGCGATATTGCTCGTTGGTCTTGACTTCGTAAAGCTGGTCGCGGTGCCGCGCAATCCTGGCCCGGAGGCCCTGGATCTCGGCCTCCCATTCACGCCGCTCCTTCTGGTTCGCGGCCAGGCGCTGCTTTCGTTCGTCGTAAGCCTTCAGGAAGTCGGCGAGCTGAGCCTCCACGGCCCGGATTTGCGAAGGCAAGGCATCGATTTGAGAAGTGAGTTCCGCGATGCGCAGATCGGTCTGTTGCAGCTCGATCACGATCTGGAGGTCGGGATGCACTCTCTCTCCTGCCTCATCATGGCCTCCGGCCCCAAAAAACCTAAACTCTGGGAGCCCGGTCTCTGTTCCCGCTATTGTGTCACAAACGCGCCGGCGGGGCAAGGGCGGCGGCCCCTTTTCGGGCTGAGACCGGCCAGCCCCCGGTGGCGCCCTCGGTTAATCGCCGCCCCTCGCCGGGTCGCCGGCAGGCCCATCCAGGAAGCTCTCCAGGATCTCGGTCGCCTCCTGTAAATCCTCTTCGCGCACTAGCAATTGCACCACGTCGATCCCGGGCAGCGCCTCCGCCGAAAACTCTCCCGGCAAGACACTCGGAATGCCTTCCGCTTGGAGCAGATTCTTCGCCAAGTTCGCGTCCATGTGAGCCCTCGGACCTCCGAAGGTACGAACCCGGACCAGCTTGGCGGGAACATCGGACCGTTCAGCATCGGGGGGCGGGCCGGCGCAGAGGGCCACATGGCAATCCATGCACTCGCGCGCTTCTTCAGCGTATTCCGTCCGGCATCGGGGGCAGTAGGCCACGCTGTCGATTCCTTTTCCTTCACGCCGATAATCGCGGGACGGCACCGCCGTCCTTCATCCCCCCGGAGCCACCCAATCGCGATCTACTTCTGCGACATGATTCTCTCAATTTGATCGGGATCGCGCGGCAGGCGGCGCGTCAGAATTTCATTGCCCCCTTCGGTGATGAGGATCATATCTTCGATGCGGACGCCGATCTTTTCTTCCGGAATATAAATGCCCGGCTCGACCGTGATCACCATGCCCGGCTCGAGCGGCCGATCGTAGTTCATCGGATCGTGGACGTTCAAGCCGACGGAATGGCCAATACCGTGGATGAAATAACGGCCGAGAGGCTGGCCGTGCAAGTCCTTACCGTGGCTATTGATGTAATTGTAGGCGACGCTTTGCAGGCCCTGTTGGCCGTAACGATCCACCCGTGCCCCCGGCTTTGCCGCCGCGATCACCGCGTTTTGCGCGCCCAAGACAATTTCGTAAATCTCGCGCTGGCGGGCCGTAAAGTGGCCGTCGACGGGAACGGTGCGGGTGATGTCGCTGGCATAGCCGCTGTACGAACCGGCCACGTCCATGACGACCACGTCCCCGGCCTGCATCTGCCGGTCATCGGCATCGTAGTGCAAGACGGTCGAGAAGAATCCCGAGCCGACAATCGGCGGGTAGGACGGCCACTCGCAGCCCCGCCTCTCATATTCATACTTCATGAGCGCCGCAATCTGGTATTCCCACACTCCCGGGCGCACCGCCTTCATGGCCGCCAGATGCGCGTCCATCGAGGCGTCGATGGCCTTGCGCATCAGGGCCAATTCTCCGGCCGATTTGACGGCGCGCATCCGGGTGAGGTAGGGGCGCACATCCTCGAATTGAGCGAGCGGCGCGAGCTTGCGGAGCCGCGCCACCTCATCTTGCTGGAAGCAATCTTCCCCGCTTTCCGGCTGCGGCGTCAGCTCGGTATAGACTTTGCGGAATTGCTTGAGGGCGGCCAGCAGCTCGCTCGGGAAAAGGGTGCTGCTTTCGACGGTCGCAAACCCGGTGCGCGCCGGAGCGTCAGGATCGTCGGGACCGATCTTGGGGCCGGTCCATTTTTCCTCTTGATAGTCTCGTGGCGGGATGAAAAGAATTTCCCTGCCGATCTCCTTGGTCTCGTCGGCGGGGCCGCGCGGCGTCTTGGGCACAATCAGCAGCATCGCGCCGGGTGAGTTCCAGCCGGTGAGATAGTAGAACTGCTCGTTTTGATGGAAGGGCGTCACGCTCGCCGCCACGTCGTCTTCCTGGTATCCGAGCAGGGCAATCACGCCGTCGCCCGTCTGGGCCACCAGGCGCGCGCGCCGATCGTGATAGTCGGAAAGCGGTCCGCGATCCCACCCCGCGGCGGAAGCCGCCGCCAACAGGCACCAGGCCACGGCGAAGGCGGCGCGAAGCCGGAAGGCCGGCCCGCTTTTCAGCGTGAGCATCCGTACCTCCAACCCGAACGCGGGCCTCGGCACCGAACCTGACGCGGAGCCGGCTGCCGGGAAGGCGGCGAAAGTTTGCCGGCAGCGCCGGGAAAAGCCCGGTTGCGGAGACATCCGGCGGTAGTTTGACAGTTGTATATCATAACGGTAATATCCTCATCGTGACCGTTCGCCCCCCGGGCCCGGCCCCTGACGCCCCACCGCCGGCCCGGGCGAGGCCAGCGGAATGGAGCGTGCATGAGAACCGTCGCAAGTATCGTGGCCGTGGTCGTGGTCCTGGCGATCGCCCTGTTTCTGTTTCGGACGCAGTTGACGAAGGCCCCCGCCGCACCTCCCCAGCAGCAGATCGACACTGCCGGCGTGATCAACGACCTCGTGGCCCTCGGTGAAGCGGAGCGACTTTATCTGGCCAATCACGGCAGCTACGCAACCCTGGACGAACTTCAGCAGGAAGGGTCGGTGGCTTTTTCGCCCTCCCACCGTCACGGCTATCGCTACACGGCTCAAGTGGATGACGGCCAGCACTTCAGGATTACCGCCGCCCCCGATGATCCATCGGCTGCCGGCGGGCCGACCTTTTCCATCGACGACACCATGCAGGTCAAGACGCCATGAGCGGCGCGGTGCGCGCCAGGGGCGCCGCCCCGAAAGCGGTCTCCCCCCCCGCGTCCTTTGACAATGCCGCGCCCTCTACGTTACTGTGACCGCCGGAGGATCGGATGCGAACCCCCAGCCTCGCCGTCGCCCTCACTCTGCTCCTCTCGGCCGGGGCCTGCCGCAAGCGCCCTTCCGCCGACGCCGTGGCCGCGGCCATCCAGGCGCACCTGAACCGCAACCCCGGCCTCTCTCTGAATGCTTTCACCACCACGATCGAGGAGGTGAAATTTCAGGGCGATACGGCGAACGCCCGCGTCAGGTTCACCAGCAAACAAAATCCCGGGCTGGCGGTCGAGGTCGGCTATGGACTGAAGCGCGTCGGCAGTCATTGGGAAGTGGTTTCCAGCGCTCCGTTGGGCGGACAAGGTGACCAGCACGCTCCTCTCGATCAGTCGGGCACCAACCTGCCGGCCGGCCATCCCGATATCGGCGCTCCGCCACCCGTCCCGAAAGCCAGCCACTGATTTTCGCCGGTCGGAATATTGAAACGCGGATGAAACCTCCATGGACTTAACCTTTCGGCCTCCACCTTCCGCTCTGAAAATCCTGCCACCCGGGGATCCCGCCCAGTCCCTTGGCCAGTTTAACGGCGCGGACGATGGCGGCCGCGGTAGCCCGGGCGGCCGCCGTGCCCACGGTGCTCACGTCGGCGCGCCGGGCTCCCAAAGACAGGGTGAAGACGAGATCGCCGTCGAACATCGTATGCGCGGGATCGATGGCGCGCGCCAAGCCGTCCTGGGCCATCTGGGCGACCTTAGCGGCCTGCACTTTGTCGAGGCTGGCGTTCGTCATCACCACCACCAGCGTCGTGTTCCGTCCGGCCAGGCTCTTCCGCCCCCGGCCCTCCAGCATTTGATCCGCCGTCCGCGCCCATTCCGTTGATTGCGCCTCTCGTCGCGCTCCCGCCACCACTTGGCCGCTGGCCGGGTCGATGACGTCGCCGACGGCGTTGACCACGGCCAGAGCCTGCACGGCGACGCCGCTCGCCATCAGCACCGTGGAAAACCCCACGCCTCCCTTCATGGCCCGCTCCAGTCCCAGCCACTTGCCCACCGTCGCTCCGGTTCCAGCTCCGACGGAGCCTTCCGCCACCTGCCGCGCCGCCTGCTCGCACGCCCATCTCGCCATCGCCGGTTCCGGCCTCGCCCGGCACGAGCCGATCCCCAGATCAAAAATCACGGCG
The DNA here is from genome assembly GCA_902812365.1 of Acidobacteriota bacterium. Taxonomy (GTDB): domain Bacteria; phylum Acidobacteriota; class Terriglobia; order UBA7540; family UBA7540; genus CADDZC01. The sequence continues at coordinate 24,445 of CADDZC010000040.1, forward strand.
GCCGGCACGATCGGGACGCGCGCCACGCCGGTTGGGAAACCGGCGCCTCGCGACTCGAGGTACTCCATCACCCCGCGCGCGGCGTCCAGTCCAAAGGCGCTGCCGCCGGTGAGAAAGATGGCGTGAACCCGTTCCACAACGTGGCCGGGCTGGCACGGCCCCAGGTCGCGCGTTCCCGCCGCTGAACCGCGGACGTCCACCCCGCAGACGGCGCCCTTCTCGGCGAGGATCACCGTGCATCCGGTCAGCCCGCGAAAATCGCTGGCGTGGCCGATGCGGATGCCCAAAAGACAGCGGGGCGGCATCTGCTGCCCCGCAAGAGCCGCCGCGGGTGCCTGGGTCTGCCCGGGGTCGCCGAGCGGCGCGCGGCGGGTGCCCGATCCGTCGTCCACGGGTTCCATGGTTCGGCAAGCCGTCCGCCTTACGCCGCCACCTTCTTCTTAGCGGCTTTCAGTTCGGCTTCAACTTGCTTCGCCTCCTTTTCCTCCTCGGGATTGGGATTTTGTTTGAGCAAGGCTTCCGCCGCCTTGAACGTCTGTTCGGCGGCGCCATAAACGGCCGCGTATTTGGAAGGTTCGTTCAGGTGCTTGTTGTCATAAGCCTCGCCGCCGGCGAGAATTTCCTTGGTCAGGTAGAGAGCGAAGGGCACGCCGTCCAGCTTCACCGGACCGGCGGAGAGAGCGCTGCGAGCTTTGCCGCGGTCGCCGCCGCCGGCCACCGCGGCCAGCACGTCGTCAATACCCTTGCGCTGAGCGTCGCGGGCGGCCAGAAGCTGGTCGTCAGGGCTCACCTCGGCGCCTTCTTCGATCCGGCGCAGTGCCGCCACCGTTACCGGTCCTTCCACCGTGGGATAGGGGGCTTCCAGCGTCAATTCCTTCGGAAACGAGCCGCCGGCGGACAGTTGCTGGCCGAGCTCGGCCAGCCCCAGCGCCAGCTTCGACCAGTACTCCAGGTTGTCGTTGCGCAACCGGCGGTATTCTCCCTCCAGCCCTGGCCTTTTCGCCGCTTCGGAGCCCCGCTGATAGGCTTCCGCCAAGCTCCGGTAACCATTCATCTCGCCGGCCAGCAGGACGGCGCGCAGCACGCGAGCCCGTTCCGTGTACGCGTCGGGCGTCCCGGTCACCAGATTGTCGGTAAAACTGGCGGCCCGCTCGAAGTTACCCTTCAGCATTTCGTCCTTGGCGTCGGCGTAGGCTCGCGCGCTCCCTTGCAGCGGCGGAGTCGGGGCGGAGCAGCCGGCGATGAACATCAGGCCGGCCAGCGTGCCGGCCACCCGCAAAGGCCTGACCATCGTGCCATCGAGCGACAAGCTTCTCATGATGCCTCCCCCGGGTGCGGACTCTCGGGAGGGGAACACGGAAGTGGCGCCGCCCGGCGAAACCGCCGGTCCGGAAGCCCCTCGGCGATTGACCTTCCAGCAGCTCTCGGGATCTGTCCCCGCCCCGAATTCCGCGTCCGTCTCGCTTTGCGGCGCTCACTATATTCCAACCCGGCATTGAATTCAATGCCGCCGCCCCGCCGCGTCCCCGGGCTACTCACGCTCGACGCCGGATGATAGTATGAGGTTCGCCGGCCGGCGCCGGTGAGCGACGCCGCACCGAGGAGGTCAATTTGAAATATCGCCGCTTGGGGCGCACGAACTGGTCCGTGAGTGAGGTGGGTTACGGAATGTGGGGGTTGGCCGGCTGGACGGGCTCCGACGAGCGGGAAGTGATGCGGGCCCTGCAAAGGGCGGTCGATCTGGGCTGCAACTTTTTCGACACGGCCTGGGCTTACGGGGATGGAAAGAGCGAAGCCATGCTGGGCAGGATTCGGCGCGACAACGCCGGCCGGCACCTCTACATCGCCACCAAGATTCCGCCCAAGAACCGCCGCTGGCCGAGCCGCCGCGACTATACCCTCGACGATTGCTTCCCGCCGGATCACATCACCGAGTACGTCCATCGGAGTCTCGACAACTTGGGCGCCGAAACGATCGACCTGATCCAGTTCCACACCTGGGAGGATTCCTGGGTCGATGACGATCGGTGGTACCGCCAGCTCGACGAGTTGCGCCGCCAGGGCCTCATCCGTGCCATCGGGATCAGCCTCAACCGCTGGGAGCCCTGGAACGGCGTGCGGGCCGTGAACAGCGGATTGATCGACACCGTCCAAGTGATCTACAACATCTTCGACCAGAATCCCGAAGACGAACTGTTTCCGGCCTGCCAATCCCGCGACGTGGGCGTGATCGCCCGCGTGCCCTTCGACGAGGGCACGCTCACCGGCGCCCTGACCCGGGACAGCCGCTGGCCGGCCGACGACTGGCGCAGCACGTACTTCGTGCCGGAGAATCTGAACGCCAGCCTGGCGCGGGTCGACCGGTTGAAACCTCTCGTTCCCCCCGGCATGACGATGCCGGAGATGGCGTTGCGCTTCATCCTCAGCCACCCGGCGGTTTCGACCACCATCCCCGGCATGCGCACGGTGCAACACGTCGAGTCGAACCTGGCGGCGAGCGACGCCGGACCGCTGCCGGCCGCCCTGCGCGCCCAACTGCGCGCGCACCGGTGGGATCGCACGCCGATGCCCTGGTCGCAGTGAGCCTCCGGATCGCGCTTTCGGCGGGTTCGCCGCTTCCCGCGGCGCGATCAGCGCGGCGGCGCTTACCGAGTACGAATGGGGGCTTCAGAGTTGCGGATGGCATGAGCGAAGCGCCTCCCCGTTTCCCGGCTCTCTCGAAGCGCGCGGCGCGCCGTCTGATCCAGCGCGCCGTGGTTCTGGCGGGACGCGATCGCGGCCTGCATGTCCACCTTCGCCACGAGCAGTTCACGGCTCTGTGTCGCATTGAGGACTGGAACTTCGCCTGGAGCATCGCCGCGCGGCGCGGCCGGCTGCGATTCGACCGCCGCCCCGTCAAGAATCCCGAGCTTACCCTGACCTGGGCCAGCGCCGAGGAGTTTTTCGCCGACGTCGAGAATTCGTCGGTCGGGGCCGGCCACTTGACGGCCAGCGTGCCGCAGCTCCCCCGCGTCTGGGAACGGATCCATACCGTGTTTTGCGCCTCGCTCCGCCAACTCCTGGCCAACCCCGTCGGCGAAAGCGGCGATCCGCTGCTGTAACGCCGGCCGCGGGCGATCCACCGCCCGAGGGCCCATCCGCCCCTCCCGCTCGCCCCGGCGAGAGCCTCTCGATCACGGGGCGAAGCGAGGCGCGGCGCCGTGGCGCTCCGCCCCGAACGCCGCCAGCTTGGCGGTGATGCGGTCGCGGATCCAGTGCGGATCCCACCACTCGACAGGATTGACCGGGACGCCATCGAGCAGCACGGTGAAGTGGAGGTGATCTCCGCCCGCCAAGCCCGTCTCACCGCTGTGGCCGATCAACTGGCCGCGCTGGACGCGCTCCCCGGCCTTCACGGTGATTTGGCTCAGGTGGCCGTACAGAGTCTGGAGGCCGCAGCCGTGGTCGATAATGACAGCGTTGCCGTAAATTCCGAAGAACCCGGCAAAGACCACTTGGCCGTCATTGGCTGCGGGGGCGGGCATGTGAGCGGTGCCGGCGAGATCGAATCCGAGGTGGGTTTGGTGATCCACCACCTGGCCCCGATACAGGTAGGTGCGGTCATCGGCGAAGTGGGCTTCCACCTTCGTATTACCGAGCTGGATAAAGGGCTGCGTCCACAAAAAGTGCGGACTCGTGTGCTTTGAGAACTCGGCCATCTGCCCGGCTTCAACCTGGCGCAGATGGCCGTTGATGAGCAGAAAATCCTTGAGCAGGCTGCCTTGATCATCGAGCTCCGCCATCTGGCTCATGATCGGCGGCACGACCCGTTGCAGGAAGGGATCGGTGAGTTCCAGCGTCGAGGTGTGAAACCGCTGGGGAAAGAGTTTGTACGGAAACGTGGTCACGGTTTGGTTGCCGGCATCGTCGCGCGCCACAATGCGGACGGGCGCGCTCGGATCAAGATCGTAAGGGAAGGCGAAAAGGCACAAGCGCGTCTGGGGCGCCGAATCCTGAACCGGCCAACTCGGAAAGAAATATTTCCCCGCCTCGACGCCGGACTGGACCGTGCCGGGTGAGACGGCGAAGATCACCATTTCCGAGCCGCCCTGGTTGATGTAGTGCTGCGCCGTCAGCACTTCCACTTGTGGCGGCGTCCAGCGGACGGGAACGTCAAGCGCCACGCTGGCCCGCCCGCCGCGAAAGAAGCGCCCCCAGGCGTCGTTGGTCGCCGTCACCACCAGGGTGGCCCGGCCGGGCTGAAGTTCGGGCAGGGCGTGCCGGGCGATCCGGGCCGTCACGAGCCAATCTTCGGCCGGCCGCCGCCACCCGAAGCTCCAGCCGCGCGCTGCGGTTGGGGCGGCGGGAGAAACGGACAGCGAGGAAACCGCGAAGGTCCTCCCGTTCTGCCGAATCTCCACGCCGACCGACTTCAGACGGTGCCGCGCGTCCCGAACGCGAAACTGGAGAACGGTGTTTGAGCCCAGCCCCAAGACGGGCGCGTCGAAGCGGATCTGCGGCGCCGGATTGCGGACGATGCTCCAGAGGAAGCCGAGCGCCGCCGCCGCCAAAATCACCAACAGGAAGCCGGCGCCGGCTCCCCACCCCCCGGTGCCGCTCCGAGCTCCCCTTGCCAAACCACACCTCCGCCGGGACTGTTCCAAGTGCCGATGATGCGGCCAAAAACGAGACGATCCCCGCTCGCCCCTTCAGTGCAGCGCGCGAACCAGCGCCTCGACGATCGCCTGGCTGTCGCTCGGGCGCAGAGACGGGGCGACGAAATTGTACGTCTGGCCGGAGCGGAGAATGACGTGAAAGCTGCCGGTATTGAGGCCGAGGATCATGTTGGGCGCAATCTCCCGCACGTCCGAGGAGGGGACGGCAAAGACCTGCCGGCCGGCCTCGGTGTAGACCAGCCGGCCGGCCGTGTAGGCGATTGTCCCCGAAGCCTTGCCCGGGGCGGCGAGGATGCCGGCCACGTCGCCGAGGTTGAGCACGTCGAACTGCACGGCCTTCGCCGCCCGCGCGGCCTCCGTCACCTCGAAGGCCGTCTCCACCTCGCCCTCGTCCGGGTTGACCACGAACAAGCTCGTCGCGCCGGTCGGAGCGTTGGGCGACACTTGAATGGCCACGGAGAGCTCGGAGCTTTTCTTGAAGGTTGTCGACAGAACCCGAATGCCGGGGTTGGCAAAGGCGACCTTCGCGCCGGGAGCAAAGTTTTTGCCGGTGACTTTGAGCGCCGTCGAGCCGCCCCGCGCGGCTCGCGCCGGCTCCACCTTCGTGACCGCCGGCGCGCTTTCGGCGGCCGCGGCCCACGTCGGCGCGCTCAGCGCCACCGCCAGCAGGATCGGGGCTTTTCGAAAGCGGATCACCATGGTGACTGAGCTCCCCGCTCGGGCAGAAGGCCGCGCCGAAAAAGCGGTGCCCATTCCTCCCCGTGCACCGCGGCCGATGTCTCTCGAACGGCGAGGGCCGAACCCGGCTCCGCTGAGCGCCGCGCCCGCCCGGCCTTCCCATTAGATACGGATTCAACGAGCCGCGGTTGTCGAGGCCAGCCGCCGGCGGTTCTAGCGGCTGGCAATTTAAGTTATCATATTGATTTTCAATAGCATAGTGGCTTTCGATCGGCTGGCGTTGGCGGCTTCTACGGATTTTCAACAACTTACGATCCACCCGAACCCCGGGTTTTTAGACTAAGTCGTTTTTATTCAACGACTTGGTGGCTTTCTGCAACACCCTCTACGTATTTTCAACAACATAGCGGCTTCGTTTTTGAGCCGAAGCCAATATATTATGTATTTTCATTAACTTAGTGGCTTCGCTCCTCAAAATCAAGATGTTTTGACGTCCGCTCATCACCTGCCTTTAGTCGGCCACACCCTCGTTTGGCCGTCGCCGAACGGGGATTTAGCCGGGGCAAAACCGGCTGGGGTTGATAACGATCCGCGGAGCGCTGAGCCGAGAGCATAATAATTATATAATACACGCCGATAAGTCACTTGTCAAATCCAGTTCAACGGTACGGTTGACTCGGCCGGGCGCGCTCTCCGCTTCCCGCCCCCGGTTATAATGCCACGAGAGGACTCGCGCACCGATGGCCCGCCCCGGGTAGCCCGGGCCGGCGGGCGGTTGCGCGCCCGGGGGGCGCGACCAGAAACCCCTCGCGCGGCGGCGGCAGGAGCCGCCCGAGTCTGACCGCTATCGACCCGTGAACCGGAAACGCCTCGATCAGGTGCTCGTTGAGCGCGGCTTGGCCGACTCGCGCCAGAAAGCCCAGGCGTTGATTCTGGCCGGCCAAGTGCTGGTCAACGAGCAGAAGGTCGAGAAGTGCGGCGCGGCGGTGGATGCGGAGGCCGCCATCCGGCTGGCCGGCGAGCCGTGCCGGTATGTGAGCCGCGCCGGCCTCAAGCTGGAAGCGGCGCTCGACCACTTCCGGGTCGATCCGCGCGGTCGGATTTGCCTGGATATCGGGGCTTCAACGGGCGGTTTCACCCACTGCCTGCTCGAGCGCGGGGCGGCGCGGGTGCTGGCGGTGGACGTCGGGAGCCATCAACTCGATTGGAAGCTGCGGCGCGACCCGCGCGTGGTCTCGCTCGAGAACACCAACGCGCGCTATCTGACCTGGGAGCAACTGGGGACGAAAGCGACCCTCGCCACCCTGGACGTGTCCTTCATCTCGTGCACTTTGATTCTTCCGGTTCTGCCGGGGGTGCTCGAGCCGGGCGCCGAGGTTTTGATTCTGGTGAAGCCGCAGTTTGAGGTGGGCCGCGGGCAGGTGGGCCCGGGCGGCATTGTGCGCGACGCGCGGCTGCACCGCGAGGCCGTCGACAAGGTATCGGCGAAACTGGAGGGGCTCGGTTTTGGCCGCCGCGCGGCGGCTCCGAGCGCCTTGGCGGGCGCCAAAGGGAACCGAGAATATTTCATTTACGCGGTTTGGCCGGAACACGCATAAAATAAGGGGCCGCCACGGAATCGACCGCGCGGGCTCCCGTGGGGTTCGTCCGCGACCGTCGCTATGCCAATTCAACGCATCGGAATCACGTCCAAGCCGAAGAAGGTGGAAATCCGCGAAATCGTTCCGCCGCTCATCGAGTGGCTGCGCGCGCGCCAGATTGAAGTGCTGATCGACAAGGAGACCGGGGCGACCATCGATAGCACGGAGCACTGCCTGACACGCAACGAACTTCCCTGCCACGTCGATCTGGTGGTGGTGCTGGGGGGGGACGGCACGCTGCTGGCGACGGCGCGAGCCCTCAATCGCAAGCCCGTCCCCATCCTGGCCGTCAACCTGGGCGGACTCGGGTTCCTGACGGTTCTGACCCTCGACGAGCTCTATCCGACGCTCGAGGCGGTGCTGGCCGGCCAGTACCGCAGCGAGCGCCGCGTGCAGCTCGACGCCGAAGTGGTGCGCTCGCACGAGGTGCTCTCCACGTTTTTGGCCCTGAATGACGTGGTGCTCAACAAAGGAGCCATCGCCCGCGTGCTCGATTTTGACGCCTGGGTGGACGGCCAGTTCGTTTCCACTTACAAGGCCGACGGGTTGATCGTTTCAACGCCCACCGGCTCCACCGCCTACTCTCTGGCCGCGGGCGGTCCGGTGATTGCCCCGACCGTCAGCGCCTTCATCATCACCCCCATCTGCGCCCACACCCTCACCAACCGCCCCATCGTGCTGCCGGATTCGGTCACCATCGAAGTCGCGGTGAAGAGCCAGCGGGAGTCTGTCTACCTGACGGTGGACGGCCAGGTGGGCATTGCCGTGCGCAGCGACGACCGGGTGCGCCTCCGCAAGGCGGCTTCCTACGTCGAGATCGTACAGCCGATGCACACGAGCTATTTCGAGATCTTGCGGCAGAAGCTGAAATGGGGAGAGCGGTAAGCGGGGCTCAGCGGGGGGCGTCGCCGCCGATCTGGTCCCCTTCGGTGGCCAGCAGGTCCTCGACGGTTTCGCGGCGGCGGATCGGCCGCGCGGTTCGGCCGTCCACCAGAACCTCAGCCGGGCGCGGGCGGCTGTTATAGTTGGAGGCGAGCGAGTACCCGTAGGCGCCGGCGGTGAGGATCGCGACGAGGTCGCCGCCGGCGAGTTCGGGCAGCTCGCGGTCCTGGGCCAGAAAGTCGGCGGTCTCGCAGATGGGTCCCACGACGTCGGCGCGGTGGGCCGGTCCCGCCCGCCGCCGCACCGGCACGACCTCGTGCTGCGACCCGTACAGCGCCGGCCGCAGCAGGTCGCTCATGCCGGCGTCCACGACAATAAAACGCTTGGCGGGATTGCGCTTGACGTAGAGCACCCGAGCCAGCAGCACTCCCGCCTCCCCCACCAGGGCGCGGCCCGGCTCGACGATCAGCCGATAGCGGGAGCCTTCGAGCCGCCGCCGCAGATGAGCCGCCAGGCGCGCGAAGTCAAACGGCTCTTCGCGGCGGTAGCGGATGCCGTAACCGCCGCCGAGGTCGAGATAGTCGAGCTCGAGGCCTTCGGCCCGCAGGCGCCCCGCCAGTTCCAGCATCTCATCGAGGGCGCGAGCGAACGGGTCGACCTGAAGGATTTGCGAGCCGATGTGGCAGGCGAGGCCGCGCAGGCGGAGGAGGGGGGAAGCGGCGGCGCGGCGGTAGAGGGCCAGCGCCTCCTCCGGGGGGACGCCGAACTTGTGGATGGCGCGTCCGGTGGCGATGTAGGGATGGGTGGCGGCCTCGACGTCGGGGTTGATGCGGAGGGAGATGCCGGCCAGCCGGTCGAGATGGCAGGCCCGAGCCTCGATCAGTCCGAGCTCCTCGGCCGACTCGACGTTGAACATCAAAATGCCGGCGGCGAGCGCGGCGTCGATTTCGGCGGCGGTTTTGCCCACGCCGGAGAAGACGACTTGGCGGGGATCGGCTCCGATGCGTTCGAGGCGGGCCAGTTCCCCCGCCGAGACGATGTCAAAGCCCGCGCCCGCGTCTCGCAGCAGCCGCAGGATGCGGAGGTTCGAGTTGGCCTTGACGGAGTAGCAGATCAGGGCGGCCACGCCCTCGAGAGCGCCCTGCAGCCGGCGGAATTGGCCGAGAATGGCCGCCTGGCTGTAAACGTAGGTCGGCGTGCCGAAGCGCTCGGCGATCGAGGCCAGCGGCACCGCTTCGCAAAACCACTCGCCGGCCTGCTCGGAGAAGAAGGAATCCATACTCGGCGGCTCTATTTCGCCCGGGCCAGCAACAGCGTCTGATCGTCGCGGCGGGGCAAGCCATGCTCGAAGCGCGCAATGGCGCTGAACCCTTTCTCAATGATCTCGGGAATGGGGCGGCGGGCGTTTTCGCGCAGAATCGCTTCCAGCCGCCGCGATCCGAACTCTTCCTGCTGGGGATTGGTGGCTTCGATGAGGCCGTCGGAGAAGAAGGCCAGCAAGTCCCCTTTTTCGAGCGTCAGGGAGGTTTCCTGATATTCGGTATGCTCCAGCAATCCGAGCGGCACGCCTTCGGCGGGAATCAGTTGCCCGTGGCCGCGGCGGACCAGAATCGGCAAAGGCATGCCGGCGTTGGCGAGGCGCAGAGTGCGCGTCTTGGGCTCCCAGATGGCATAGGTGAGGCTGATGAAGTGGCCTTCAATCTTCCGTTCGAGCAGCATCCGGTTGAGCTTCTTGAGCATCTCCGTGGTGGAGAGCCTTTGGGGGGCGAGGCTGCGCAGGATGCCGCTGACCATGGCGCCGTAGAGGGCCGCCGGTGCCCCTTTGCCGCTCACGTCGGCGCTGACCAGCACGTGGCGATCTTTGCCGTAAGCGAGGAAGTCATACAGGTCGCCGCCGAGCTCGCGCGCCGGCTGGAAGCGGGCGTGGACTTCCAGGCCGGGAATGCGGGGCGAGAGCCCGGGCATGAGGTGGAGCTGGATTTCCCGCGCTCGTTCCAGGTCCCGCTCGAGGCGGGCTTCGCTCCGCACCACGCGCTCGTAGAGGCGCGCGTTTTCGATGGCAATGGCGATCTGGGGGGCGAGAGTCGAGAAAATGCGCACGTGCTCGTCGGAGAAGTAGGCGAGGCGCGGACTTTCGAGGTCCACCACGCCAATGACGCGGTCGCGGTAGATCAGGGGGACGGCCATTTCCGAGCGCGTCTCGGGATTGGTGGGGATGTAACGGGGATCGCGGCGCACATCGGGCACCACCACGGTCTGGCGCGACTCGGCGGCCGCGCCGACGATCCCCTGGCCGAAGGGGACGGTGGTCTTCTCGGGCATCCGCTCGTCCTGCTTGATGGAGATGACGCTGTTGAAGGTGCGGGCGCGCTCGTCGGCGAGGAGGATGCTGAAGCGGTGGTAATCAATCAGGCGCTTGGTCAAGGTGCCGATTTTGCGCAGCAGCTCGTTCAGCACCAGCACCGAGCTCACCTCGCGGCTGATTTCGTTGAGCAGTTGCAGCGTCCGCGCCTGGCGCAGGGTACGGCGATAGAGCCGGGCGTTCTCGATGGCGGTGGCGATGCGGCCGGCGAGCAGCTCGAGGAGGTTCTGATGCCGTTCGGTGAAAAAGTCGGGCCAGGGCGCTTCCAGGTCGATGACGCCGATCACGCGGTTCTTGGCGATCAGGGGGACGGCGAGCTCGGAGCGCATGGCCGGCAGGGACTGGATGTAGGCGGGATCGGATTGCACATCGTTCACCAGCACCGACTTGCGGGTGGCGGCGGCGCGGCCGACCAGCCCTTCGCCGACCTTGATCCGGAGGTGCCGGACGACGTCTTCGGGATGGCCGACGCTGAAGCGGATATAGAGCTCCTGGGTCTTTTCATTGAGGAGCAGGATGGCGAAGACCTCGTAGTCGATGGCGCGCTTGACCAGCTCGGCGATGCGGGCCATCAACTCGTCGAGGTCCAGCGTGGAGTTGAGCCGTTCGCTGACCTCCAGCAGCAGCGTCAGAAGCTCGGTCAGCTCCAGGGGGCGGGCGGCGGTGTGGGTGGCGTCGGGCATAAATCAACGTCGGCGCTCTCTGGCAACTCCCGGGTTTTCGAGTCTCCCTTTGAATTGAAACTGCTAACGTATTGTAGCATACCGGCCTGCCCGGCCCGGGGCGCGGAGGGGCCCGTCCGGCGCGGCTTGCGTATAATGTCCGGGTCTCCATGATCGTCCTCGCCTTTGACACGACGAGCGAGTACGGCGGCGTCGCCGTCTACCGCGACGGCGATGGGGTGGCTAGCGCCAGGAGCGCCGGTGCGGCCAACTATTCGGTGACGCTTTTTGAGATGGCGGATCGCGTGCTCGCCCAGGCCGGGCTCGCGCTGCGCGACGTGGAGCTATTCGCCGTTGCCAGCGGCCCCGGGTCGTTCACCGGCACCCGTGTGGGCCTGGCGGCGGCCCAAGCCTGGGGTCGCGCCTTCGAGCGTCCGGTGCAGGGCGTTTCCGTGCTGGAGGCCATGGTGGAAGAAGCGCGGCCGGAGACGGAGATCGCCGTCTCGGTCATGGACGCGCGGCGCGGCGAGCTGTTCGCGCAGATTTTCCACGCCGCCGGACAGCCCCCGTCATGGAGCGCGGCCGGGGAGGGCGTCCTGGCGCGGCCGGCTGAGCTGGCGGCCTGGATTGAGGAGCGCGCCGCCCGGCGGCCGGTGACGGCCATCGCCCGCGAGCAGGACGCAGC
>CADDZC010000041.1 GCA_902812365.1 Acidobacteriota bacterium
CTGCTCGGCGGCGGTCACCGCAGCCTGGGCGGCGGCGGCGGCGGCGGCGGAGGTTTTGGCGGCGGCGACGGCTTGGTCATACTGCTGCTCGGAGATCTCCTGCTTGCCGACGAGCTGCTGGTAGCGGCGGAGGTCCGCCTGAGCCTTCACGTTGTTGGCCTCCGCCTCCTGCAAACGGGCCTTCGCCGCCAGGACCTGCTTCTCGGCGGCGGCGACGGCGGCCTCGGCGCTGTCCACATCCGCCTGGGCCGCGGACTCCTGGCTCGACGTCGTGATGGATGTGATCGGCACGCCGGCCCGCGCCGCCTGCGCAGACGCTTCGGCGTCCGCGAGCTGGGCTTCGGCACGCTCGAGCGCCACCTGGTAGTCGGTTGGATCGAGCGCCACGAGCACGGTGCCCTTTTCCACATATTGATTGTTTTCGACGTTGACGGCGATGATGTGCCCGGACACACGGGCGCTGATGGGGTAGATGTGCCCGTCAATCTCCGCGTCATCGGTCGATTCCCATTGAGCGTAGTGGCGCCATAGCAGGATGGACCCGACGGCCAGAGCGCAGGCGAGGGCGACCCAGGCGACGCTCCGGCGCGGCTTGGCCGCCGGCGCCCCCGCTCCGCTCGGGCTGCCTTCCGCGGCCCGCGACTCGTCTCCCACGCCCAGCCCCTCGAGTTCGCGGGCAGAAACCCGGTTCGGTTCCAGTTCCGTCTTTGGAGCCATGACTATTTCCCTCCCAGATAAGCAGTGACGGCCTGTTCGGCCACGCCCACGGCGCGAGCCAGCAGAACTTTGGCGACATTATGGGAATACAGGCTGGAGATGTAGGCTTCGTTGGCGCTGGCCACGGCGTCTTGAGCCTGCACCACCTCCAAGTTGTCCGCCACGCCGGCGGCGAAACGGTCTTGGGCCTGAGCCAGGGTCTGTTGCGCCAGGTCGAGCTGGCTTTTGGCCACCTGCACCTGGTCGGCGGCGGCCTCGAGGTCGAGCCGCGCCGTGCGCACCTGCTGGTCGATCTTGGCCCGCAGGTCGTCCAGTTCCGACTGGCGCCGCTGAAGGGCGGCATCAGCCGCCAGAATGTCCGCCCGGATGCGGCCGCCTTCAAAGATTGGGATGCGGAGTGTCCCGGCGGCGGTAAACGTCCCATGGGAGCGGCCCGGGGCCAGCCCGATATCTCCGTAGTCGCCGCTGAACGCAATGGTCGGGTAGCGCTCCGCCCGGGCCGATTTCAGAGCCAGCTCCGCCGCCCGCTTCCTCGCCAGCGCGCTTTGATAGTCAGCCCGCAAGGTATAGGCCCGGCGCAGCTCGTCTTCGAGGCTGGGGGGCTGATAGGGCGCGTACGGGATGCGGGTGGCCAGATCAAACTCCTGGCCGGGCGGCAGTCCAATCGCGCGCGCCAGACTCAATTTTTGCTTGGCCAGCTCGTTTCGAGCCACGATCAATTGTTGTTGGCGGGATTGCAGCTCCACGTGCGCCCGCATCTCATCAATGGCCGGAGTGAGGCCGGCCTTGAGCATGTCCCGCGCCTTTTCGTACAGCGCCTGAGCCGTCTTCGCCTCCGCTTCGGCGGCTTCCACCCGCGCCTGATCCGCTTCGGCCAGCAGATAAGCGTTGCCCACCACCAGCACCACCAGCTCGCGCGCGTCCTGGTAAGTAAACCGCACGGCCTCCTGGCTGGCCGCTGCCGACTTGAACCCCTTATAAGCGCTCCAATCGAAAACGGACTGGGAGACGCTGCCTCGGGCGTCAAACACGCTAAACGGTCCGACAATGGTCGGAATCCCGGGAATACCGGGAAAGCCGAACGCCTGCAGGTTGATCTGCTGCTCCGTCTCGGTCACGTGCGCCCCAGCATGAGGAAGGAGCCGGCTCAATGCGTTCCATCGCGCGGCCCGCGCGGAGCGCGAATCCTGCTCGCTCAGCAGCAGGCCCAGGTTGTACTGGAGGCCGCGCTCCAAGGCCTCTTTGACCGTCAGATGCAAAACCTCCGGCGTCCTCTGGCCGCTCGGGACGCTGCCGAGAAACGGGCTTTCCGGCTGGCCAAGCCCAGGCATCGAGACGGCGCTGGACGCCGCCACGGAGCCAGACGACGCGTCTCGAGGACTCTGCGCGCGCAGCCCGGCCGAGACGCCCGGCAGCAGCATGGCCGCCATCAGCAGCCTCCCAAGGCTATCCACAGTGCAGTTCATGGGGTCAACCTTTCGCCGCTTCCTGGCGGCCGGTGAATCTGTCGCGCGCGGCTGGGGCGCCGAGGGAAACTACCGCGCGTCCTTCGAGGCGCATCCCGCCTCATCCGGCAAACTGGCGCAGTCCTTCTGAATCTGCTCCACGATCCACCGCGTCATACAGCCGGAGGTGTGGAACCTGGCTCCCTGGCGGCAGATCCAGGCCATCAACTTCCGGCCCTCGGCATCGATAAAGGTGACATCGGAAAGGTCCAAGATGATCTCGGCAGCCGGCCTTCCCTCCGCCGCTGACCGCCAAGCCCGTTCCAGTTCGCCCACCCACGGGCCCGCCAGCTTACCCTCCAGCTTGATCCGAGTCGCCTCCGGCTTCGCCTCGCTCGTAATCTTCAGCACAGCCCCTTTTCCTCCGCACGCAGCTTGGCGCACGCGATCGGCCACACGGCTAAATTCTCTTATGTTCTTATAAATTATTGTTTCTAAACTCTTTATGTTCAGACGGAGAGTCACAGCGGCTTTTCCGAGCGGAGGATATGTGCCGAAATGTCGGCACGTGCCTATATTTCGGCACATGCCGGCCGCTGGACCGAGAGGTCATTTGGTGGCGCAAGCCAACGCGTAGGCCAAAAACGGTGCTAAGCGTGGCGCGGTCCTGAAGGGTGGTCCGCCTGGCCGCTGGGTCGGATGGGGGGTTAACCCCTGTTAAGTCCAAGGGCGGAAAGGACTTTTCGGAAGGCACGCACGATGTCGTCTTCGTCTTTTTCGGTGAGGCAGGACGGGATGGCCAGCAGGATACTTCGCTCGAAGAGGCTGTCGGCTGCGGGGCAGACTCCTTTGTGATAGTCGCGGACCAGGCGGGCGTTCTCGGCCAGCGTCCAGGGAAAACCGCGGCCGTCGCAGCCGGTTTTCTGCACCAAGCTGACGATGTTGTAATAGATGTGCAGGCCCCACTCCGTCATCACAATGTTGGAAACCCCCTGGGGCGAGGTCACAATACCCTCCGCCCGCAGGGCCTGATTCACGCGCCGGGCGATCGCAGGGTTGGGGTAAGTGGTGATCAGGAAGCAGCCGGTGTCTCCTTGCGGATCAACGATCCGGCGCAGGCCCACCCCCGGAAATTCTTCCAGGGCCTGGCGGATGCGGTACTTACTGCGGCGCATCCGTGCGATCACCCCCGGAAGCTTCTTCAACTGAACGCGCAGGATGCTGGCGCGGAGCTCGTCCAGGCGATAACCCTTTCCCCACAGGCACAGTTCGGCGTCGCCGACCTGAAGGCGGCCCCGCTCATCGCGGGCGTATCCGAGGTCGTGGCAGGCAAAGGCCCGCTCGTAAAGGTGGGAGTTGTTGGTGACCACGCATCCGCCCTCTCCGCAGGTCATGTTTTTGTTCATCTGAAAGCTGAACGCGGCCATGTCGCCAAAGGTTCCCACCCGCTGACCGCCGACGCTGCCGCCGTTGCACTGGGCGCAATCCTCCAGCAAAAAGATCCCGCGGCGGCGGCAGATGCTTTGCAGAGCCCGAATGTCGGCCGGAGCCCCGCTCATGTGCACCGCGATGACGCCGGCGGTCCTGGCCGTGATTTGGCGCTCCACTTCGACCGGATTCAGGCCAAAGGTGTCGTCGATATCCGCCAGCACCGGAATGGCCCCTTGGTTGACCACCGCCGCCACCACCGACACCCACAGATAGGCCGGTACGATGACTTCTTGCCCCGGACCCACCCCCAGCGCCCCGAGCGCTGTCGACAGCGCCCCGGTCCCGCTGCTCACCGCCAGAGCCCGCGACGCGCCCAAAAATTGCGCAAATTCCGATTCGAACGCCTCGACCTCCTCCGGGGCGCGGACGCCGTAATACCGGAACAAGGAGCGGGATCGGAGCGGGCGCAGGGCGGCTTCGATCTCCTCGCCGTCCATGTGGTGGATGCCGGGGAACTCGAGGGGCAAAGGCTCGACTCGGACCGGCCGGCCGCCGTCAATCGCCAGGGCCTCGTGCCGGGCCTCGATCGTGCGCGTGGTCTGTTCGCTCATATCGGATCCTTCCCGCGGCCGGCCGCCCGGGCCGTCCACCGCGCTCGCTGGGTGCCGGCGCCCGTCCGCTCATCGGGAGCATGGCTTCAGAACAAAAATTTGATCGCCACCTGCCCGATGCGTTCCCCGCCGGCGCCGGTCACGAATCCGAACGTCGAGTCGATGATGTTGCCGTCCGGGTTCGAAAATTGCGCGTGGTTGAAGGCACTGAAAAACTCGCCCCGGAACTCCAGCGATTTCGATTCGCTCAGCTTCAATTCCTTCAGAATGCCCACGTCCCAGTTGTTAATCCCCGGGCCGTGAAAGAAGCGCCGGTTGGAGTTCCCCAGTTGCCCGAACATCCGGTTGGGGCAGCCGGGTCCGCTCGAGCCGGTGGGGCCGGAGCCCGGCGGGCAGCCTTCCAGGTAGAACAACTGCGCGGCATTGCTCAGGTAAGGGGAGGGCGCGGACGAGGTCAAATTCTGCCGGCGGGGGTCGATCTTCTGGATGTGGCCTCCCATGAAGTTGGGCGTATCGACTCCGGAACCGGTCGGCCCCGTACTCCCCGTGCCGAGCAGCGAAGCGTCATCCTGCTCGGTGACAAACACCGGAAGCCCGGTGGCGAAGCGGGTAATGCCGGTGAGGATCCATCCGCGGGTGGCGCGATGGGCGGGCAGAAACTTGTCGAAGGGCAACTCGTAGGAGTAGCTGGCGACGAAGTTATGGGTCACGTCGAAGGCAGAGAGAGCTTTGCCCAGCTTTGGGTTGACGGGATTGATGATCTCCACGCCTCCGGAGCCCGAACCCGGCCCCCAGCTCGACGCATTATCCATCGCTTTCGAGTAGGTATAGCCGACCAAAAGCTGCAGCCGGCCGCTGGTGTGCCGTAGGCTAGCCTCGAGCGCGTTGTAGTTGGAGTTTGCCATCGTCGAAAACAACCCGTCGCTGCCGAAGGCCGGACCGAAGGGTCCCCGGGTGCTGTTGATGACGCCTCCCGTCACCGGGTAGTAGACCCCGTTCTCGCCAAACGGGCCGCACGTGGCGGTGCCCGGCATCACCTCGCTCGGCAGGCTAACGCTCGCGCACAGCGCCGGATTGCCAGGGTTGGCCTCCTGGTCAGCCAGCAGGTGGTGCCCCTGGGTCCCGACGTAGCTCAAGCTCAACAGCGTGTTGCCGCCGATCTGCCGTTCGAAAGAGACCGTGTAATGCTCGGCGCGAGGCACCACGTTGGTGTGATCAAATCCCGGCGAACTGGAGATGGGCTCAAACAGCCTCTTCCAGTCCGCTGCCGTCAGCGAGGTATCAGGATTGGAAGCGGAAACGTTCAGGGGTGGAATGGGCGAGGGGAAGCGCTGGCCGTTGTTGGTTCCGTCGGGGAGATTGATGAAGGGATTGGCGAACAATGTCTTCTCGGGATTCACGTAGTAGTACCCAAAAGGCGCGTCGCCCACGGTGTTGAAACTGGTGGCATTCTCAAAAGCGGTGTAGAAAATCCCGTAGGCCGCCCGGATACTCGACCTGCCCGGTCCGCCGAGAAGCCGCCGCGCTATCCCCCCTTCGGCGCTGGGCGACCAAGCGAGCCCGATTCTCGGACCGAAATTGTGGTAGCGCACCGGGGAGACCGTATGCGGCACCGTGGGGTCGGTGGGAACCAGCCAGCCTCGAGGCGCGCCCGGGAAAGCCACGGATTGAACGCCGTACACCAGCGTCTCGAGTTCATTATGGATCTCGGTCCAGGGCGTGCTCACCTCCCAGCGCAAGCCGTAATTGAGCGTCAGGTTCGGCTGGGCGCGCCAACTGTCCTGGGCATACAAGGCATAGTAGTGAGTGCGCGTGTACTGCGGGAGCTGCTCGCCCTGGTTGTAGGTGGACACCGCGCCCAACAGGAAATCCGCGAAATCGGAACCCGTTTCCGCGCCACTAAACGACCAGGTGCCGTTCAGGGCGCCGAAGTCGAACAGGTTGATCTGCCCGGTGTGGAACTCACCGCCGAACCTGGCGGTGTGGGTGCCGAAGACCTTCGACAAATTGTCCAGGATCTGGTACGTGTTGTTCACCTGCTTTTCGTAAAACGGCTCCACACCCAGGGAGAATTCATTCGTGGAAACGCTGGGAACGCCTTCCGACTTGGGATTCCCTACGTAGACGCCGGTGATCCCAAATGAGCTGTAGCTGGGGCCGACGCCGCCGATGGGCTGCCCGTTCCAGAAAGTGTAACGCGTGAAATTCAGCCGAAGTTCGTTGACCTTGTCCCCGCCGAATGACTTCGTATCGCCGAGGTTGAACTGTTGCGCCCGGCCCGGCGCCGCGCCGGAAAAGCCCGGCAGGTTGGTGGCGATGAAGGGATTCACGGTGCGGAAGTCGTCGAAGAAATAGTAGCCGGAAAGCATGCCCAGCCGGGTGTTGCCATCGATTCGAGCGCTCCACTTGTCGTCGCGCAGGCTCCCTTTGAAGGCCGAGGTGGCAAAGTACGCGCCGGCGTTCGGCAACGGAATATACCCTCCCTGCAGCAGCGCCTTCGCCGGGGCCGAGATCGCCGGCGGCGGGATGACGGCGTTCGGAAACACGCATTGGGAGGGGCTCGTGCAGCCGCTCGTGTAATAAGGCTCGCCGGAAGTGACCGGGTACCCGAGCTCACTCGAGAGCACGCTGGCCCAATAGGGACCGGAAACGCTCCCCGTCATCGCGCTGCTGAGGTCGGCGAGGTTGCCCGAGCGATCCGCGGCCGACGGCACCAGCACGAGCTGCGGCTGCCCGCGCACCTCCCGCGTGGCCTGGTAGTCACCGAAGAAAAACATCCGGTCGCGGAGGATGGGGCCGCCGAAGGTTCCGCCAAACTGGTTGCGGTGAAGCTCGGCGCGCGCCGAACCCGGGATTTCCGCCCCTGTCACCGGGTTGGTTTGGTTGTAAGAATAGAAGTTGCGGGCGTCCATTTTGTTGTTGCGGAGGAACTCGAACAGATCGCCATGGAACTCGTTGGTACCCGATTTGGTGACCACATTCACCAGGCCCCCGCTGTAATTCCCGTAAGCGGCGTCGAAATTGGCGGTCTGAATCCGGAACTCGGCGATGGAATCGAGATTGGGAATCACGGCGGCGCCGTTGCTGCCTCCCTCCTCCACATTGCCGCCGTTCACCATGAAGCCGTTGGCCGACTCCCGCTGCCCGCTCACCGAGAGATTGCCTGGGTTCAATTCTCCCGAGGGGCTCTGCGTGTTGTACTCTCCGCTCGAAACCGGCGCCACACCGGGCTGCAGCGCCATTAGGTCCGTATAGCTTCGCCCGTTCAGCGGCATGGCGGTCATATGGGAGCCGGTGATGACTTCGCCCATCTCCGTGCGCTCCGTTTCGACGTGCACGGCGGCGCTCGAGACCGTGACTTCCTGCGTGACGTCTCCCACCTGCATGGTGACGTCGGCGCGCAACGCCGTGTTGACGTCAATCACCAGCCCGGTTTGGCGAAGGTCCTTAAACCCGGCGCGCCGGAACTCCAGCTCGTACGTTCCCACGGGCAGCGACGGAAAGGCGTAAAAGCCCTGCGCGTCGGTCTTCGCCCGGTACCGTATACCGGTGGCGGTATTGACGGCCGTCACCGCCACGTCGGGAACCACGGCCCCGGTCGAATCCGTCACCGTACCCGAAATGCCGCCCGTCACACTCGCCCCAACCAGCGAGCCCGCCAGCGCGATCGCGCCCACGCCCAGAGCCAGTCGTTTCATGATTTTCTCCTTTACACGGCTTGTTCCTGCGCCCGACGCTGACCCAAGAGCGGCCGCGCAGGCCGTCTGGCGCGGCGCTCGCTCCCGCCGCGTCCGGAAGGCTGGCCCTCTTGGTGCCCAAGAGGCGAATGTTACTCGTGCGGCGGGGGGTGTCAAGACTTTTTTCATTTTCACAGGTTACTGCGGCTGTTTATCGGCTTTCGAACAAACCATTACTTCTATAAAAGAATTCATTGTCCGCGACCGGCCGCCCTACCCCGGTTCGCCCGCACGACTTACTCCCCTACGGTTAGCGCGCCCCGAAGGGCGATGTCTGCCGATGAGCGGCCGATCATGATTTCAAACTCGCCGGGTTCGACCACCCAGCGCAGGTTCTGATCCAGCAATTGCAGATTTTCAGGAGCGAGCGTGAAACTGATGGTTTTCGTCTCGCCCGGCTGGAGCCGGACTCTATCAAAGCCCTGCAACTGGCGGACCGGAGTCGAAACGGAGGCAAAGCGTTCGTGCACGTAGAGCTCGACGGTCTCGACCCCGGCTCGCCGGCCGGTATTGGTGACGTCCACCTGCACGACGGCGCGGCCCCGGGTGTCAATATGGGGCGGATTGATCCGCAGATTGCGGAACTGGAACTGAGTGTAGCTGAGCCCGTAGCCGAAGGGATAGAGCGGAGTTCCCGGCATGTCCACGTACCCGCCGTTATGGGACCAGCCTCGCTCGATCCAGTACGCCTTGGACGGCTTGTAGTTGTAATAGGCGGGCAGTTGTCCGACGCTGCGGGGAATGGTAATGGCTAGGCGCCCGCTCGGGTTGTAATCACCGAAGAGCACGTCGGCCACCGCCTCACCCCCGCGCTCGCCCGGTTCCCAAGCCTCCACGATGGCCGGGACATGCGCGGCCGCCCAGCGGACAGAAAGCGGCCTGCCGTTCATCAACACCACCACGGTCGGGGTTCCGGTCGCCACCACGGCCTTAACCAGGTCTTCCTGGACGCCGGTCAAATCCAGAGTGGCGATATCCCGGCCCTCGCCGTCCGAACCGCCGTTGGACGCGTACCGCCCGTTCTCGCCGACCACAACCACGGCCACGTCCGCGCCGCGGGCGGCTCGGACGGCCTCCCCCAAGCCCCCCTTGTCCGTCCCGAACACGTCGCATCCTTTGGCATAGCGGACGCGCGCCCCGGGCGCAACCTTTGCCCGGATGCCTTCGAGAATCGTCACGACGTGCTGCAGAATGACGGACGGCGTGTAATCACCCAGCTGATTCGTGACGTTGTCGGCGTCCGGGCCGATGACGGCAATCGATCTGAGGTTCTTTCGCAGCGGCAAGAGGTGGCCATCGTTTTTGAGGAGGACGATGCCCTCGCGCGCCGCTTGTAAAGCCAGTTGCTGATGGGCGTTCGAGTGGACGACTTGCAGGGCATGGCGGAGGTCCGCGAAGCGGTGCTCAAACAAACCCAGGCGGAACTTCTGCTCGAGGACGCGGCGCACGGCCTGGTCAACCAGACCGGCGGGAACGCGCCCTTCGTTGACATTTTCAAGCAGGGGCCCCATATACGCCGGTTCGTAGGTAATGTCGAGGTCGACGCCCGCCCGCAGCGCCAGTGCGCCGGCCTGCTTCTGGGTGGGAACGATGTCCTCATAGATCAGCGTTTCGAAGCCGCCCCCTTCGCTTTCGACAATGCCATGGAACCCCAGCTCCTGGCGGAGAATCTCGGTCAGCCACTTACGGGACGCATGGATCGGCACGTCTTCCACTTCAGGGTAGCCGGCCATGACGCCGAGAGCGCCCGCCTGGATGGCGGCCATCCATGGACGGAGGAAGTTTTCGCGCAGCGCTCGCTCGGATAACTCGATGGCGCCCCGCTCAAGGCCGCTGACCGGCTCGCTCTGGGTGGGGAAGTCCGTCATGACGGCAATGACCTTGTCCGCCGCGCTGATGTCGGAACCCTGCGCTCCCTGCACGATGCTTTCAGCGATCCGCGAGTCGAGATACGGGTCCTCGGTGTAGGCTTCCTCGTTGCGCCCCATCCGCGGGTCGCGGTCGAGCTCGAGCACCAGGGTGGAGAGCATGTGGATCCCCACGGCTCTGGCCTCCTCGGCGGCCGCCGCATAGATGGATTTCACCAGCTCGGTGTCAAACGTGCTTCCGATGGCGAGCCCTTCGGGAAATACGGTGGCGCCGGGAAACATGGCTCCGTGCGTGCCCTCCTCGTCTTCGAGCACCGGGATCTTCAGCCGCGTCTGGGTGAGGGCTATTCTTTGCAACTCGTTGAAGTACTCGACCTGCTGCCGGACGCCACGGTGCAAGATTGTATCGGCCAGCGTGAAAAAGCCGCACCCGGGGCCGATTTGATCGGTGTAGGTGCCCGCGGCAAACTTCCGGCAAGCCGCCAGCTTTTCGTCGATCGTTCGGCCCAGTTGATCGACGTAGACGCAGGGCAGGTTCAGCTGGCCCACCTTCTCCTTCAACGTCATCCGGCTCATCAAGTCGTCCACGCGGCGCTCGATCGGCTGCCGGGGGTCCAGATAGATGGGCTGCTCGGCGGCCAGCGGCGCGAGCCAGGAGCTGGCGACGATCAAGGCCGTAGCGCGTGACAGCCACGCTCTGTTGAACCTCATGTTTGACCTCCTGCGGAAGGCGGACGGGGACGGCCGAACATCGCGCTCGATCCCGAAGGCTCCTCCATTTCGATAAAAGAAGCAATCTATCACATCGGGGGCCATTCGGTTCCACTTCTATTGAAAAACGAATTAAGTCGGCCGGCCCGGCCGCCGAAGGAGGCTCTTTCCCCGTCCAGCCGCTGCTTAGCCGGCCTCCGCTGCTTCCAAACCAGCCAAAAACTCCACCAGTTCTGCCGGGAGGGGAGCTTCGAACCGCACCCGGTCGCCGCGGCGGGGGTGGCGAAACTCGATGGTGGCGGCATGCAGAAAGTTCCGCGGCAGCGTCCGGACTTCTCGGCCCTGGACATGGAGCCGGCTCGGCGCGCCGTAGAGGGTGTCACCCACAATCGGATGTCCGATGGAAGAAAAATGGACCCTGATCTGGTGGGTGCGTCCGGTCAAGGGCTCGGCCTCGAGCAGAGTAAAACGCGGCCAGCGCCGAATCACCCGATAGCGGGTCGCGGCCTCGCGGGCGCCGGCGCCGCCCGGCCTCATGCGAATCCGCCGGCGGGTGTCGCGGCCAACGGAGCGGGTGATTTCCCCGCTGTCGTTCTCCACCCGGCCGTGCACGAGGGCGATATAGGTCTTCCGAACCTGGCGTCCCTTGAATTGGCCGGCGAGATGGCGGTGGGCGGCGTCGTTCTTGGCGACCACGAGCACGCCCGAGGTCATGCGATCCAGCCGATGGACGATTCCGGGACGCAGCTCGCCGCCTACCCGCGAAAGCGTCCCGATATGGTAAAGGAGGGCGTTGACCAGTGTCCCCGATTTGACGCCGGCGCCGACGTGAACCACCATGCCCGCCGGCTTATTGACAACCAGCAGGTCGTCGTCTTCGTAAAGGAGGTCGAGAGGAAGCTGCTCCGGCTCGGCTCGCAGCTCGTGGCGGGCGGCGCGGATGGCGATTCGCTGGCCGCCGGCCACCGGCTCGCCGGCCTTGTAAACCGTTCGCGGGCCGACGGTGACCAGTCCCGAGCGGATGTGCCTCTGAATTTGGCTGCGGCTCCAATCCGGCATCTGCCGCGCCAGATAAACGTCCAGGCGCATCCCCGATTCATCGACAGAGACGGTGAATTCGCGAGTCTCGGCCATCAGCTTCGGGTTTAGTCGGCGGCGATGGCCCGCAGCAGGAGCAAGCCGGCGCCCGCCACAATGGCGCTGTCGGCCAGATTAAACGTGAACCAATGGTAGCTCCGCCAGTAGAAGTCGAGGAAGTCCACGACCCGGCCGTGAGCCAGCCGATCGAACAGGTTGCTGAGAGCGCCACCGAGGATCAAAGACAGGCCGACGCCCGCTTTCGCGTCCAAGTGCCGGCTTCGCCCGACCGCGACGATCAGCATGAGGATGAGGGCCGCCGAGATCACCGCCAGCAGCGTCGCCTTCCACGGGGAAGGGGAGTCGGAGAAGAGTCCAAACGCGGCGCCGGGATTGTGGGTACGGGTTAGATTGAAGAAATGGGGAATGACGGGGATAACGGCGTAGGGTTGAAGGGAGCGTTCAACGATCGCCTTCGTCACCTGATCAGCCAGAATCACCGTGGCGGCTACGGCGACGCCAACAACTCGGCTCATAGGTGCCTTTCAACAGCCTCGGCGGCTCCACGCGGGCCACGAGGCGGGTGCCCGAGGCCGCGGGCGTTGCGATCTGCGCCGCCCGGCGGGCGGCTAGGCGGCCTCGATCTCCTCGAGCGCCGCCGAGCAGCGCTCGCACACGTCCGGGTGGCGCGGGTCGCCGCCGACTCTCTCCGAGTAGTTCCAGCAGCGAGCGCATTTACGGCCGCGCGCCCTCTCGACGCGCACGCGCAAGCCCAGTTCGGCGCTTTCGTGAATTGGACCGTTCGCCGCCGCGGCGGCTCCGCAAGCCCCGGCACTGACGCCGGGGGCGATCTCAACTTGCGAGATAATGAACAGGAACGGGAGGAAGCGCTCATAGGCTTCGAGCAGCGCCCGAAACCGCTCGAGCTCCGCCACGCGCTCGGATGAGACTGTGCTTTCGGCGTTATATACCTCGAGGGTCACCCGGGCTTCGAGGCCACTCCGAATGAACTTGGCCTGTCGGGCCCGTTCGAGGGCTTTCAACACTTCGTTCCGCACGGCGATCAGCCGGGGCCAGTTTGCCAGCCGATCCCGATATTTGTCGGCGATGGCTTCGCGGAGCTCCTCGGGCCGAAGAAACGTCGCCAGGTGGACGCTCGGTTCGCGCGGCGTGCTCGGCGGCGGGGGGGGCAGGTACGACCATACTTCCTCCGCCGTGAACGGCATGAGCGGCGCAGCCGCTCGCACCAGCGCATCAGCGATGCGATAGAGCACGAATTGGCCGGCGCGCCGCCGCGCGGAACCCGCCGGGGCCGTGTACAGCCGATCCTTTAGAATGTCGAAATAAAACGCGCTCAGATCGACCGCCGCAAAATCATACAAGGCCCGGTAGACGCGGTGGAACTCGAACTGCGCGTAAGCGGCCTCGACCTGCTCGAGCACTTCCGCCGCGCGGGCCAGTGCCCAGGCGTCGATTTCTTCCAGGCTCTCCCGGCCGACACAATTGCGGGCGGGATCGAAATCATAAAGGTTAGCCAGGCAGTACCGGAAGGTGTTGCGCAGCTTCCGGTAGGCTTCCGAGAGCCGCTCGAGAATCTGCTCCGAGATCACTACGTCTTCCCTGAAATCGACCGAGGCGCACCACAGTCGCACAATCTCCGCCCCGTGGACGCGGATGACGTCGTTCGGGTCGATGCCGGTGCCGAGAGACTTGGACATGGCGCGCCCCTCGGCATCGAGCACCCAGCCCGCCGTCAGGGCCTGGCGGTAAGGGGCCGCCCCGCGGGTGACCAGGGCGATCAGCAGCGAGCTCTGGAACCAGCCGCGGTGTTGATCGCCGCCTTCCAGGTAGACGTCGGCCGGCCACGGAAGGTCGGGCCGGCGGCCCAGCACGACGTAATGGCTGCAGCCGGAGTCGAACCATACGTCGAGGGTGTCGGTCTCCTTGCGGAACTCCTGGCTGCCACACTCCGGACACCGGGTTCCCGGCTGAATCAAGTCTTCCAGCGGGTGCGCCCACCAGGCGTCCGCGCCCTCCCGGCGAAACAGCTCGAGGGCGGGCCGCGCCGCCGCCGCGTTCATCAGGGGGCGACCGCAGGCTTGGCAATGGAAAACGGTGATGGGCACGCCCCAGACGCGCTGGCGCGAGATGCACCAGTCGGGCCGGGTGGCCACCATATTGGCGATGCGATCTTCGCCCCAAGCGGGTGACCAGCGCACCTTCCGGATGGCTTCGAGGGCGCGGTGGCGCAGCCCGTTGTGATCAATGCTGATAAACCATTGGAAGCTGGCGCGAAAGATCACCGGCTGGTGACAGCGCCAGCAGTGCGGATAGGAATGGTCGAGCCAGCGGGCGGGTCCGACCAGGGCCTGGCGGGACTTCAGCAACTCGATAATCGCGTCGTTGGCCTCGAAGACGGTCTTACCGCGATAGGCGTCGAGGCCTTCGGTGAATTCGCCCCGCTCCCCGACTGGGTTATAGGTCTCCAGGCCGTAACGGACACCCGTTTCGAAGTCTTCCCGACCGTGACCGGGCGCGGTGTGGACGCATCCGGTGCCGTCTTCGGCCGTCACATAGGTGGCCAGCACGCCGGGCACCCGGCGGTCGAGGAAGGGATGCTGGAGCTCGGCGCCTTCGAGGCGGCGGCCCGGCAGGCGGGCCAAAATGTTCGAGGCGTTGAGGCCTGTCTCGGCGAGCGTCGGTGCCAGCCGCCGGCTTTCAACCAGGTAGGCCTCGTGGTCGTCCGCGGCGGCGGCGACATACTCAAAGTCGGGATGAAAGGCCACGGCCATGCTGGCGGGGAGCGTCCAGGGCGTGGTGGTCCAAATCATGATCCAAACGGAGCGTCCGGCCAAGGCGGGGTCGAGCGCCGCCGGGTCGCTGACCAGTCGGTACCGCACATAGATCGAAGGGCTGCGATGGTTCTCGTATTCGACTTCCGCTTCGGCGAGCGCGGTGCGGTCCCGAATACACCAATAGACCGGCTTGAGGCCGCGGTAAACGTATCCCTGGTCGAGGAACGTGAGGAACGCCTCGGCGGTCAGCGCTTCGTACTCCGGAGACATCGTGGAATACGGATCGTCCCATTCGCCGCCCACCCCCAGGCGGCGAAAATCCTGCCGCTGCAAGTTCAAGAACGTTTCCGCGTGGCGACGGCAGGCCTGGCGAACCTCGACGGTCGACATCTGCGCCTTGCGCGGCCCCAGTTCCTTGTCCACGTTGATCTCAATCGGCAGTCCGTGGCAATCCCAGCCCGGCCGATAGGGGGCGTTAAAGCCCGCCATGGTTTTGGATCGAACCACGAAGTCCTTCAGAATCTTGTTGAGGGCGGTGCCCAGATGGATGCGCCCGTTGGCGTACGGAGGCCCGTCGTGCAACGTGAAGATTGGCGCATTCTGCCTCGATTTCCGCACTTGTCCGTAGAGGTCGTCTTGGGTCCATTTGGCGATCCAGCGCGGTTCGTTTTCGGGCAGATTCGCCTTCATGGGGAAGCGAGTTTGCGGCAGGTTGAGCGTGCTTTTCAGGTCCAGTGTCTTGGGCATCCGTCCTCCGCCGAAGCGCAGGGAATTCATTATAGGGAAGCGTGTCCGTGGGTGTCCAGCCAAGGGATTTCGGCCGCCGGCGCCACGCGGAGCGCGACGGCAGCCCGCGGCCAGCGGGAACAGGCTCCCGCCCGCCGCATCGCCGCGCCCGGGGCGGGTATTCTTTGCCAGCCGGGCTCAGCGAGGGGAGTGAGCATGAGTTTTGTTTCCGCCGGCGTTGCACTATGTTTATCAACTCAGCGTGTAACAGCGGAAATCGGCGGAGCCAGATGACCGTCCCCCCAGGACCGAATTTTGAGGTAAGATGCGTCGGCGGGGCGGAGTGAGGAAATGTCGGGAGCAGAGTGGTATCCTAACTTGTTGCGAGGAGGGTGACCAGTGAGGTTGCGTTTTCGGAAGCCTCTCAAGGTTTTCGCGCGCGGCTCATCCTTGCGCCGCCGGGTGGCTTACAGCCTGGCGATCGTCCGCCTCATTCTGGTTCCGGTCATCGCTCTGGCGATTTATTATCTGTTCGCCATGAGCTGGATTGTGGATCGCATTGTCAGCGTGGACGCTCCGGCGGCGACGCTGGCCGAGCGGGCATCGATCGAAATGATGGACGCCCGCCGCGCCGAGCGAAACTACTTCCTGTTGCACGATCCGGAAGATTTGCAGGCTAACCGCCAGGCGGTCGCCCAGCTCAGAGACCTGGTGTCGAGCATCCGGGATCTTCAGCCGGAAGAGCAGGCCACGACGCAGAAGATTCTCAGTGACGCGGAGCTTTATGAGAACCAGATGGCCGTGGCCGTGGCCCGTTTGGGCGGGCCCGGCCAAACGCCCGTAGGAAGGCTGCAGGCGGTCATTGCCGCCTATGAGCACAACCTCAATCAGATCTTGCGGCGAGCCAACCGCGAGGACCGCGGGCGCCTGATCGACGAACTGCGCACCCAGGTCGGTTCGTTCGACGCTCAGATTGCCGATACGCTGGAGGCGCAGGACCCGGCGCTGCGCGAGACCGTCAACAGCCTGCGCACGACGAGCGATGAGATCCTCCAGCTCTCTTCCGATCTCGAACAGCGAAGCTGGAAGCGCGTTCAGCATGATCATCAAGAGGCCCGGGCGCTGCGCCGCCGGGCCGAATGGGTCATCTCGATTGTCTCCATCCTGGTGTTCCTGCTGAGCGTGTGGGTCAGCTTCGTGCTTCCCCGCGAGGTTGTCCGGCCGATGATGGAGCTGAAGGCGGCCGTGGATCACGCGGCGGCCGGTAACTACGAAATTGAGTTCGATGTCCAGGGCGAAGGCGAGGTCGTGCAGCTCGCCAACAGCGTCCGCGAGCTCATTGACCACGTCCGCGAAAAGACCATGCACCCGGTCGGGAAGACTTAAGCCATCGGCCGAGCGCCACGTTCGGCTTTCCGCCCGGCCCGACCTCCCGCGCCCAACTGGCCGGCCCGGACATTTGACAGATTTGCCGCCCGGCCCCTACACTGAATAGTGATCTAAAGCCCTGTTGGAACTGGGACCGTCGGTCTGGCAGCCACCGCGGCGACCCCGATAGCGAGCGCCTCCACTCGGCCGCGGCCGGTGCTTCCCGAATCCACGAAAAAGGACGGTATGCATGCCAGGAATCGTTAAGGAAAGACTTTTCACCCCCGGGCCCACCCCGCTGCTGATGGAAGCGCAGCTTCGGGCCTTGTCGGCGACGCTGCATCACCGCACGGAGGCTTTCCGCCGGTTGATGAAAGAGACCGTCGCCTACCTCCGGTATTTCTACCACACCCAGAACGACGTGCTGATCTTCGCCAGCTCCGGCACCGGCGCGATGGAAGGCGCGGTGTCGAATCTGCTTTCGCCCGGCGAGCGGGCGCTGATCGGCACCGCCGGCAAGTTCGGGGAGCGGTGGGTGGGGCTGGCGCAAGCTTACGGGATCGAAGCCGCGGTGGTCAGCGCTCCGTACGGCCAGTGCGTGCCGGTGGAGGAGATGAAGCGCCAGCTGGCTTCGGCGGGGCCCTTCCGCGCCGTGTTCGTCCAGGCGACGGAGAGTTCAACGGGCGTCAGTCACGACGTGAAGGCCCTGGCGGAGGCGGTGCGCGCGTTGCCCGAGACCTGTCTGGTGGTCGATGCCATCACCGGCCTGGGCACCACGGATCTGCGGCCCGACGAGTGGGGGCTGGACGTCGTGATTGGCGGATCGCAGAAAGCGACCATGATCCCGCCCGGCCTGGCCTTTGCCAGTGTCAGCGAGAAGGCCTGGAAGTTCATCGCCCAATCGAAACTGCCGCGCTACTACTTCGACTACGCCAAAGAGCGAAAAAACCTGGCCAACGGCGAATCCAGTTACACGCCGGCCACCACGCTGGTGGTGGCCTTGCACGCGGCGCTGAGCTACATCAAGGAGATCGGCCGGGAGAACCTCATCGCCAACGCCGCCCTGCACGCCGAAGCGTCGCGGGAAGCGGCCCGGGCTCTGGGCCTGACGCTGTTCGCGGCCGGCTCGCCCGCGAACGCGGTGACGGCCATCAACGCGCCGGCGGGCATCGATTCCGGGGTGATTGTGAAGGAGATGCGCAACCGCTTCGGGGCCATTATTTCGAACGGCCAGGGCACGATGAAGGGTAAAATCTTTCGCCTCGCGCACCTCGGATACTACGACGCGCTGGATCTATTTGCGGTGATCGCGGGGCTGGAGATTGCCTTGCTCAAGGCCGGCCATCGAGTCCAACTCGGCGCGGGGGTGCGCGCGGCCCAGGAAGTCTACTTGCGGCGCCAGGGGTAGGCCGGCGCCGGATCCTTGCGGATAGGAATAGCTATGAAAATCGTTGTGGCTGACCACATCGCTCAGAGTGCCGTTGACGTCCTCGCCGCCGAGAAATCCTGGCAGGTGATCGATCTGGGGAAGAGCCGGACTTCGCTCCAGAGCGAAATCACCGATGCCGACGCGCTGCTGGTGCGCAGCGCCACCAAGGTGAACGGCGAGCTGCTCCAGCGCGCCCCGCGGCTTCGCGTCGTCGGGCGGGCCGGCGTCGGAGTGGATAACGTCGACCTGGACGCGGCAACGAAGAAGGGCGTCGTGGTGATGAATACCCCGGGCGGCAACGCCGTGAGCGTGGCCGAGCAGACCCTGGCGCTACTGGTCTCGATGGCGCGCCGAATTCCGCAGGCGGACGCCTCGATGAAGCAAGGCAAGTGGGAGAAGAAGAAGTTCACGGGTATCGAGTTGCGCGGCAAAACGCTGGGCCTGATCGGGCTGGGCAAGATCGGCAACGAAGTGGCCCGCCTGGCCCAGGCCTACCAGATGACCGTGGTGGCCTATGATCCTTACGTGTCGCCGGCCGTCGCCAGCCAGCAAAACATCCGCTTGCTGTTGCTCGAAGATGTGCTCAAGGTCAGCGATTTCATCAGCCTGCACTGCTCGCTGACGGCGGAAACCCATCACTTGCTGAACCGGGAGCGCCTGGCGCTGGCCAAGCCGGGCGTCCGCATCGCCAACTGCGCGCGCGGCGAGCTGATTGACGAAGACGCCCTGCTCGCCGCCCTGGAGTCCGGTCACGTGGCCGGGGCGGGCCTGGACGTCTTTGAAACCGAACCACCGACCAACCAGCGCCTGGTGAGCCATCCGAACGTCATTGCCACCCCTCACATCGCCGGTTCCACCGAGGAAGCGCAGGAGCTGGTGGGTATCCGCATCGCCGAGCAAGTGCGCGATTATCTGCTGACCGGCGTGGCTCGCCATGCCGTCAACCTGCCGGCCCTCTCGCCGGAAGAGTACAAGAAGCTGGCCCCCTACCTCGAGCTCGGCGAGAAGCTGGGCGTTTTCCTGGCCCAGATCGCCGGTCGGCCCTTCGAGGAAGTGCGCATCAGTTATGACGGCGGTCTGGCGGAGCTGAACACGCACCTGGTGAGGAACGCCGTGCTGAAGGGTTTGCTCAGCCAGTTGCTCGACGAAGAGGCCAACCTGGTCAACGCGGGCACGCTGGCCAAGGAGTGCGGCATCGAAGTCTTCGAGGTGCGCAGCGCCCGCCGCGCCGCCTTCTCGCATTCGCTGGGCATCGCCGTCAACACGCCGAGCGGCTCGGCCTCGGTGCTCGGCATGGTGGGGGTGCGGAACGCGCTCCGCATCCTGGGGATCAATGACATCGACATCGACGCGCCCCTGCGCGGCATCAGCCTGTTTATCCGCAACCAGGACGTGCCGGGGGTAATCGGCCGCATCGGCACCATTCTCGGCAACCGCAACATCAACATTGCCAGCTTCGCCCACGGGCGCTCGTTTGAATCCAAGGAAGCCCTGGGCATGATCAACCTCGACCAGAGGGTCCCGGATGACGCCCTCGCGGAGATCCGCTCGATCCCGGCCGTCCACACCGCCCAGGTCGTGGAGATTTGATCTGGCGGCGGTGCCCGGCGCGGACGTCGAAGAAGCGCGCCGGGCCCCCAGCCGCCCGCCTTACTCGTTTTGACTATTGGCTTCGCGCCGTTTCGGATTGGCCGGGTTGTGGCCCGCCGGCCTAGTCGAGGTCGATTTCCCGCTGAGGCCGGGTCACCGGTTCGGCGGCGGTTTTCTTCAGCGCTTCGCGGAACTTGCGCTCGAGCACTTGAGAGCGGATTTTGATGTCCTCGGCGCTGGCCCGGAAATGGGCTTCGCGGCGGGAGGCTTCGCGTTCCAGCCATTCGCTCGCCTGGCCGAGCTCGGGAACCTTGGCCGGAGCGCCGGCCGGCTCATGATCGATGACCCGGCGCAGGGCCGGGTCGACCTTGAGACGGGCGCCGCAGCCGGGGCAGAGCAGTTCGATGGGGGTCTCTTGGCGCGGCATCAGCGTTCCAGCCTTTCCACGGCCATCACTCCTCGGTTCATCCTAGGGGGGATGGAGCTGAATGTCAAATCTTCAAAAAAGTGCTTGGCAAGCCTCGCGTTCTGTGCTAGCCTAAAAGTGCGTTTGTCGCTCTTGTAATGACTTCTGGGCTGTGCACCGACGGCTGCGAGAGTAAACTTTCGCAGCCTTTTTGTTTTCAGCCGGAGGGCAACAGGGAACAGACAGCATCACATTGAAGGAGTAGAAGTGAACGTGAGTAACAATCGAGAGCAAGGCACCGTGAAGTGGTTTAACAGCGCCAAGGGCTACGGATTCATCCAGCGAGGCGCGGGTGAAGACGTTTTTGTGCATTATTCGGCCATCCAGGGAGACGGCTATCGCAATCTCCAGGAAGGCGCGACGGTGGAATTCGAAGTGGTCAAGGGCCCGAAGGGGCTCCAGGCCGCGAACGTGGTTCAGCTTTAGCCCGACTGGAGCCGGGCCCTCCAGCCCGGCTCCACCGTTCTTCCCGCCTTGGATTCTGATCTTGACCCGCTTCTGAAATAGCGGCGCGGGCGGCCTTCCTTCCGGCCTGCATCCCTGCGCCCGGAGATGCTAGAATGCTGGAGGAGCGACCCAAACGAGCGAGGGTACGGGCTCGAAGGTCGGAGAGGGGCCGTGAGCGGGGGCGCCCGTCTGCAATCTCCGGCCGCCGTTGTCGATCGTCACCCCGACGTGAGTTTTCTCATGACCATGCTGATGGAAGAGATTGTGCAGCAGCCGGCGGCTCTGGCGGCACTGCGCAAATACTACGAAAGCCCCGGGGCCATTTCGGTGAAAGCGCTCAAAAAGCTGGTGACGAAGTGGCCGCCGATCGTGGTCTTTACGGGGATGGGCTCCTCGCTCAACGCGGCCTATCCGGCCCAGGCGTATCTGACGTCGCGGGGGATCCGGGCCATCGTTTGGGAGACGGCGGAACTGCTCCACCATCACCTCTCGTTTCTCGGGCCGGACACGCTGCTGGTGGCCGTGTCGCAATCCGGCGAGACGGTGGAGATCACGCGCCTGCTCAACCACATGCCGGAGAAGGTCGGGCTGGCGGCGGTGGTCAACGTGGAAGGGAGCACGCTCGCGCGCCGCGGACACATCCTGCTGCCGATGATGGCCGGAGAGCAGAGGTCGGTCAGCACCAAGACCTACATGTGCAGCGTCGCGGTGCTGATGTACCTGGCCTTCGCCCTCACCGGCGAGCCGCACCGGCGTCTGACTCAGATTCTGATGCAGGCCATCGAGGCGCAGGAGCGGGTCCTTGACCAGCACGACGTCGTCACCCCGCCCACCGTCGAATTTTTCAACCATCCTACGTATGTGGCGTTGATGTCGCGCGGAGCCGATATGGCTTCCGTGTGCGAGGGCGCCTTGCTGCTCAAAGAAGTGGCGCGAGTGGGGGCCGAGCCGATCAGCGCGGCACAATTCCGTCACGGGCCGATCGAGATTATCAATCCGGCCCACCGCTACATTATCTTCGCGCGCCAATGGCTGGGCAACGGACACGACGGCAGAAGGTCCGGCGCGGCGAAGCTCCTGCTTAAGCTCACCAAAGACGTCCAAAGTCACGGCGGCCGCGTCCTGCTGTTAACCGACCTGCCGTTTGAGAATCTCACCAACCTGCGGCTGCTCCGCGTCGACCCCATCAAGCTCGGCCTGGGTACCTTGGTCGACATGGTGCACATTCAGTTGCTGGCTCACGACCTTGCCGTCGGGGCCGGGCGCGATCCGGGCAAGTTTTGGATTGCCGAAGGCGTGACCAAAGCGGAATAGCGCGGCCAGAGAAGGCCGCGCCCGTCTTGGCCAGCCGGGTGCCGTTTCCCCGGCTCTGCCGCGAGCGTCCTTTTCCGGTTCGCGCGGCGCGCCAAATCTGTTACCCTTCTCTCCAGCTGAGGATGGAGCGTCCGCGGTGGGAGCTGCCCCCAGTATCGGAAAGAGTCGCCGCCACTGGGTGAGCCTCGTCCCTTACGGGCTGAACCAGCAGCATCCCAACAACTACCGAGACATCCTCAGCGCGCTCTGGGAAAACCGCGACAACCTCGGGTACGCGTGGCGAATCCTCAAAGACGGCTGTTGTGATGGCTGCGCGCTCGGCACCTCGGGCATGCGCGACTGGACGATGAAAGGCATCCATTTGTGCGCGGTGCGGCTGCAATTGTTGCGGTTGAACACTATGCCGGCCATGGACTGGCGCCGGCTTGAGGACGTCGAGCGCCTGCGCGGCGTGAACGAACGGGGTCTCAGGCGGCTGGGGCGGCTGGCCGTGCCGATGATCCGCCGGCGGGGCGAGCGAGGCTTCCGGCGCGTCGGATGGAATGAGGCAATCGGCTTGGTTGCGGAGCGGCTGCGGGCGACGGATCCGCGGCGCCTGGCCTGGTATCTTACCTCGCGGGGCCTGACCAATGAAGACTATTACGCTCATCAAAAGGTCGCGCGCTTTATTGGCACCAATCACGTCGATACCAGCGCCCGCCTCTGCCATGCGCCCTCGACGTCAGCCTTGAACGCCGCGGTGGGCTGCGCCGCCGCGACGTGCTCTTATTCGGACTGGATCGGCACCGATCTGCTGGTCTTTGTGGGCTCGAACGTTGCCAACAACCAACCCGTGGCCACTAAGTATCTCTATTACGCCAAGAAGGCGGGCACCCGGGTTGTTGTGGTGAACCCCTACATCGAACCCGGCATGGAGCGTTACTGGATTCCGTCCGTGGCGGAAAGCGCGCTGTTCGGTACCCGCATCGCCGACGATTTCTTTCAAATCAACGTGGGCGGCGACATCCCGTTCTTTTATGGAGTTCTGAAGCATCTGATCGAAAACCATTGGGTTGACAAGGACTTTATCGCGCGCCGGACCTCCGGCTGGGAGGCCGTCGAAGCGCGGGCGCGCAGCCTGCCTTGGGAGTCTCTGGAGCGGGGATCCGGGCTTCGGCGGGCCGAGATGTTCCGCTTTGCGGAGCGGTTTGGCCAGGCGCGGACGGCGATCCTGGTGTGGAGCATGGGCGTTACCCACCATCGGTTCGGGAGCGATAACGTCCGCGCTATCATTAACTTACAACTTGCGCGAGGAAACGTCGGACGCCCGCACACGGGGCTGATGCCGATCCGTGGCCACAGTGGCGTTCAGGGCGGAGCGGAAATGGGAGCCACTCCGGGCGCTTATCTGATGGGATTTCCCGTCGATCCTGAGCATGCCCGCTTGTTCTCGACGCCTGAATATTGGGGATTTGCGCCGCCAGCCTGGAAAGGGATGGGGGCGGCGGAGATGGTTCTGGCGATTGAAAGGGGTGAGATCGAGGCGTTGTGGCAAAGTGGGGGTAACTTGATGGACACCTTGCCGGAGCCCGAGCGCGTTCGTAACGCTTTGATTCAGCTTAAGTTACGTGTTCATCAGGATATCGTGGTCAGTCCCGCCATGCTGGTCGACCCCGGGGACACCGCGGTCATTCTGCCGTCGCGGACTCGCTACGAAGAGCGCGGAGGATTCACGGAGACGAGTACGGAACGCCGCGTCATCTACAGCCCCGAGATACCCGGCCCGCGAGTGGGCGAAGCTCGCGATGAATGGGAGATTCCGGTGCTCGTGGCCCGGCGACTTGGGGGCGAGCGCGCGGCGCGTATCTTCCCCTGGCGGGACACTCGCGACATCCGCCAGGAAATCGACCGTATCTGCCCTGTGTACAAAGGGATAGCGTCATTGGCCCGCAAGGGACACAACTTCCAATATGGGGGTCCGCGCTTGCTGGCCGACCGTTTCCTGACTCCCGACGGCAAGGGCCGCTTTACGGCGATTGAACTGCCGGAGGCCCAGATTCCGCCGGATCGCTTCCTGCTTTCCACTCGCCGCGGCAAGCAGTTTAATAGCCTGATCCACGCGGACGCAGACCCCCTGACCGGGGCGGGGCGGCGGGACGTTCTAATGGCGAGTGAAGACGCAGCGCGCCTGGGGTTGAAAACCGGTGATCCCGTTCTGCTGCGGAATGACTATGGAGAGTTCCGAGGCACGGTCAGAATCGACCGCATGAAGCCAGGCTTTGTTCAAGGACATTGGCCGGAGGTCAACGGTCTGATCCCTTCAGGCCGCCTTGATTCGAGCGGGGTTCCGGACTATAACGCGGTGGTCGAAATTCTGCCTGGCGGTAACTAATCCTAGGTAGATCATAGAATTACCGGCGAAATTCAGGGGCTGGGAAAAAATTTCTTGACATAGACATACTCAAACTTTATTATATGTAACGACTCAGATGATTCAGGCATCTAAGTTTTACGAGCATGGTGTGGCAACATCCATAAGTAAAGGAGAAGCCAGCGATGGGCAAGATTATCGGGATTGACCTGGGCACGACCAATTCCGTCGTGGCGGTGATGGAAGGTGGAGAACCCACTGTAATCCCCAATCCGGAAGGGTCGCGAACAACGCCGTCGGTGGTGGCGTTCACGAAGTCCGGGGAGCGTTTAGTGGGCCAAGCGGCGAAGCGGCAGGCGATTACTAACCCTGAGAATACGATTTACTCGATCAAGCGCTTTATGGGGCGCCGTTTCAGCGAGGTCCAAAACGAGATCAAGGCGGTGCCGTACAAGGTGGTAGCAGCTCCCAACGGCGACTGCCGGATTGTGGCCCAAGGCAAAGAGTATTCCCCGCAGGAGATCTCCGCCATGATCCTGCAGAAGATGAAGGACGCGGCGGAGCAATATTTGGGGGAGAAGGTGACGCAGGCCGTTATTACCGTACCGGCGTACTTCAATGACGCTCAGCGCCAAGCGACCAAGGACGCGGGCAAGATCGCGGGGCTCGAGGTGCTGCGCATTGTCAACGAGCCGACGGCGGCGGCGCTGGCGTACGGGTTGGACAAGAAAAAGGATGAAACCATCGCCGTTTACGACTTCGGAGGAGGCACGTTTGACATCTCCATCCTGGAAGTGGGCGAGGGCGTGGTGGAAGTCAAATCCACCAACGGCGACACCCATCTGGGGGGCGACGACATCGACAAGCGCATCATGGACTGGATTGTGGAAGAGTTCCGCAAGGACCAGGGTATCGATCTTTCCAAAGACCGCATGGCCCTGCAGCGCCTCAAAGAAGCGGCGGAAAAGGCCAAGATGGAGCTCTCCACGGTGCTGGAGACTGAAATCAACTTGCCCTTCATCACGGCCGATGCTTCCGGCCCCAAGCACCTGGCCATGAAGCTGACCCGGGCCCGCTTCGAGCAGATGTGCGAAGACATCTTCCAGCGCTCGGTCGGTCCGGTCAAGCAGGCGCTTCAGGATGCGGGGCTGGGACCGGAAAAGATCGATGAGGTGGTGCTGGTCGGTGGATCGACGCGAATTCCCCGCATTCAGCAGATTGTAAAGGACTTGTTCCATGGGAAGGAGCCTCATAAGGGAGTGAATCCGGATGAGGTGGTCGCCGTCGGAGCCGCCGTGCAAGCGGGGGTGCTGGGCGGAGAAGTGAAGGACTTGCTGCTGCTCGACGTGACCCCGCTGACGCTCGGCGTTGAAACGCTCGGCGGAGTGATGACGACGCTGATTCCGCGCAACACCACCATCCCGACGCGCAAGAGCGAGATCTTCTCGACCGCGGCCGATAACCAAACCTCGGTCGAGATTCACGTCCTGCAAGGCGAGCGGCCTCTGGCCAAGGACAACCGGACGCTCGGGAAATTCCACTTGGTTGGAATCCCGATGGCGCCGCGAGGCGTGCCCCAGATCGAGGTAACGTTCGACATCGACGCCAACGGCATCTTGAATGTTTCGGCCAAAGACCTGGGTACCGGGAAGGAGCAAAAGATCACCATCACCGCGTCGAGCGGCCTGACCAAGGAAGAGATCGAGCGCATGACGAGGGAAAGCGAGCTCCACGCGGAAGAGGATCGACGGCTGAAGGAGGAGATCGAGCTCAAGAACCGCGCCGACGCGATGGTGTATTCCACCGAGAAGATGCTGAAGGAGAACCGCGAGAAAATCTCCGACAGCGACGCCAAGAACATCGAAGCGGCCATTGAAGAGGCCAAGAAGGCCATTCAAGCGAGCGACAGTTCCAAGATTACGGCGGCGGTGGAACGTCTGACACAAGCCTCGCACAAGCTGGCGGAGGCCATGTATAAGCATGCCGCGCCGAGCGGGGGCGGGGCGGCGGCAGGCGGGGCCGGAGCCGGAGCCAGCGCGCCCTCGGGCGGGGCGGCGAAGGCGGAGGGCGAAGTGATTGACGCCGAAGTCGTCGAGGATGAAAAGAAAAAGAGTTGATGGTGGGAGGGGCGGAGCGCGCCTCTCACCGGCGAAAAGTCGCAGGAGAAAGGCATGGAACCCAACGCCCAATTCTCAGCCGAACAGATCAAACATCGGGCCCACGTAGGGGTGGAATGCCCGCAATGCCACTTCCGGCAGTTCATGGAAGTGGATTTCGAACGACCCGAAGAGCTGAAGAGCTCTCCCTTGGCGGCAGAGATTCGGGCGCACCTGGAAGCGTGGATGGCATCGCGCTGCCCCGATCACCTGGGAATCATCTCGCAGTTGAGCAAGAATTAGGCGTCAAAAAAAGAAACCAAGGGGCTGGAGGACGAAAGGCAAGCCGGGAGGAGAGCGAGGGCTCGGAGAAGGCGCGGATGAGACGCGCTTGCTGAAGGTCACCCCGGTTGCATCACGCCGGGGTGAGCGGCTGCTGAAAGGCCGGGCCTGAGGGGGCGACGCTGGATGGGTATGCGGTGAGCCGCGGCACCCTGGCCTTCCCGGTGGCGCGACTGTGAGAGGGGGCGGGTGAATCGCTCGGGGGCATCTGCTCGGCGCACTCAAGTCCCCGCTCACGATTGATCTCAGGAAATTATGCCTGTCGGCACCCAAAAAGATTATTACGCGATCCTCGGCGTGGACCGCAACGCCAAGCCGGAGGAGATCAAGAAGGCGTATAAGCACCTGGCCCGCAAATATCATCCCGACTTAAACCCGGGCAACAAAGCGGCTGAAGAACGGTTTAAAGAAATTTCGGAAGCCTACGACGTGCTCGGCGACGAGAAGAAGCGGCAGGTCTACGATCAGTACGGCTTTTACTCGGACAATATCCCCCCGGGTGGCTACGGAGCGGGTGCGAGCGCCGCGGGCGCTACCGCTCCCGGTGGATTTGATTTCTCCGGCTTCGATTTTTCCGACTTCGGCTTTCCGGAAGGCGAGCAGCGGGCGGGCGGCTTCGGTTCTTCGTTCCGGGATCTGTTTTCCCACATCTTCTCGCGCGGCGGACACGACGAATCCCCGGAAGGGCCGGTGCGGGGAACGGATCTCGAACATCACATGCGCCTGAGTTTTTGGGATGCCATTCGAGGCACGCAAGTCCGGATCAGTGTGGCGCGGAACGAGCCGTGCGGAACCTGCAAGGGAACCGGGGACGGAAAGGGTCCGGCGACGGTGTGCGCCACCTGCGGGGGCAGCGGCAAGGTGTCGCGACAGGTGGGCGTGATGCAGTTTTCGGGCCCCTGCGCGGATTGCCGGGGCACGGGGCGGCGGAAGTCTCGCTGCCCCACATGCAACGGCAGTGGGGTGGTGCGGCGGCCGGAGACGTTTGAGGTGCGGATTCCGGCGGGAGTGGACACCGGTTCGCGCGTGCGGGTGCCGGGCAAAGGCAATGCGGGCGTGAACGGCGGTCCGCGCGGCGACCTCATCATCATCACCGAGGTTGAGCCGCATCCGGTGTTTGAGCGCAAGGGCGACAATATTTATGTCAAAGTGCCGGTGACGGTGAGCGAGGCGGCGCTGGGGGCGAAGGTGGAGGTTCCCACCATCGACGGGCCCAGCACGATCAAGATTCCTCCCGGAACGCAGAGCGGGCAGAAATTGCGGCTGCGCGGCAAGGGAGCGCCGTCGCTGCGCGGCGACGTGCGCGGCGACGAATTTGTTGAGGTTCAGGTTGTGGTTCCGGCGGCCCGCGATGAGCGGACGCGGGAACTTTTGCGCGAGCTGGCCAAGTTGAACGGCGAAAACCCGCGCGCCGAGTTGCTGCGGCAAGCGGCGGCGGTGAGGCGCTAGCAAAGGCCAGGGGAAAGCCGCCGGTCGGGCGGGGCCGGTAAGGTACCCGGCGCGCCCGAAAGGGCGTGGCAGCTCGATCGCCACCAACGAAACTCGCCCAGGTTGACGAAAACCGGCGGGTCAGAGGTGGGGAGAACGTATCGCCTCCCACTGAACCGTGAAAATTATGCCACGGAAACGTGCCAAATCGGGCGGGAAGGCCGGCTACATGATTAGCGCGGTGGCCGAGATGTATAACCTCCACCCGCAGACGCTGCGCCTCTACGAGCGCGAAGGCCTGCTGATTCCTTCCCGCAGCCAGGGTAACACCCGCCTTTATACCCAAGAAGACCTCCGGCGGCTCGAAATCATTCTGAAGTTGACGCGCGAGTTGGGCGTCAATCTGGCGGGAACCGAGATCATCCTCAACATGCGCGATCGCATGGAAGAGATGCAGAAAGAGATGAGAGCGTTTATCGAGTACGTGCGCCAGCGGCTCGAGATGGCCCCTCCGAGCGAGTCCGACGAGACGGCCGAGAACGCCCTGGTTCACGTGCCGCCGCGATTTCTGACCCGGCCGCGCGCGCGCCAGGGCTAAGACGCCGGCGAGAAGTTTCAGGCCGCGTTTCCCTGGCCCCTGCTGAGCCGCACATCGTTTCCGTCAATTTCCCTCGGCACTCCCAGCCGTCCACCCCGCCGCTCGCTGACGCCGCCGGACGAAAACAGGTCCCGTTTTTCCAAGCCCCAACCGTGCGGATGGATTAGAATAGGCGGCAGCGTTGTTTCCGGGACGCCCACAGGCTGGCCGCTGGCGTGCCGGATGGCCGGAGGCTGAGAAGAGAGGTGCGCATGCGGGCGCCGTCAGGGGGTGCTTGCCGAGGGGGCGTGTGGCCGACGCCGCCCAGCGGCGAAACTTCGCGAATCTTCGTTGCTAAAGAAACTTTTTGCTGAAACTTTTGCGAATCGTGCGCCGTATTATAGGATAAGTGGTGGCTGACACCGGCCTGGATCACCCGGGCAGGGGCCGCTGGCCAGGATGGCGGTGAGAACAGCCGGAATCCGAGACCGGACTCGAAACGGATGGGCTGAGCTTACGTCTTACGGATGGAGTGCCTGAGCTTCGGAGGAGTGGACAATCATGGCTCTCAGCACCAAGACTTTGCTAGAGGACACGCCCACGCACGCCGTGGCGGAAGAATCCACGCGCCGCGAGGTAGCGCTTCCGCCCCGGCGGGCGAAGGGGAAGTCGAAGACAAAGGCGATCTCGATCGTGGCGGGGGCGGTGGCGCTCGCCATTCTGGTGGTCGTTGGAATCGAGTGGAGCAAGCGGGGGCAGGTGACGGTGCAGACCGGCCAGGTGGCAAGGCAGGATTTAGCCGCCATCGTCACGGCTTCCGGGCAGATCGAGCCGCCGCCCGAGAAGCTGGCCAACGTCAACGCCAACTCCTTCGGCAAGATCACCGGGCTTTACGTCAAAGAAGGTGACACGGTGAAGAAAGGGCAGCTTCTGCTGCGGACGGAAGACGTGCAGCAGTCGGCCAGCGTGGAGGCCCAGCAGGCGGCCATTCGGACCGCCCAGGCGGACGTTGAGGCCCAGAACGCCAATGTGGAGTCGGCCGCCGCCAATCTGAAGACGGCGGAGGCCAACTTGGCGCAGGCGCAGGCGAAACTCAAGGACGCCAGCGACCAGTTTCAGCGCGATCAGCTAGGCCTGAAAGAGCAGATTATTTCGCAGCAGCAATTCGATACGAGCTTGAGCAATTATGAAGTGGCCAAGGCCGCCATGCAGTCGGCCGAAGCGCAGCTCGCGCAGAGCAAGGCGCAGTATCAGCAGGCGATTTACAACCGCGACATGTCGCGGGCCCGGCTGAGGCAGGCGCAGGCGCAATTGCTGGGCTTGCAGAACCAGTTGCAGCAGACGATCTACACCTCGCCGATCAACGGAATCATCACCTCCCTGCCCGTGCATCTGGGTGAAAACGTTGTGCCCGGCATCCAAAACCAGGTGGGCAGCGTCCTCTTCCAGGTCTCCGACCTGTCGACGATCACGGCCGAGGTGATGGTTGACGAAACGGACATCGTCAACATCCGGCTGGGGCAGCCGGCGGAAGTGCAGATTGATGCCATTCCCAATAAGAGTTTTAGCGGCAAGGTGACGGAAATCGGGCAGAGCGCCGTCAGCAGCACCACCGGGCAGACGACGACTGCGTCCACGGCCAGCAGCGCCACGGCCAATCAGGAGGCGAAGGAATTCAAGGTGGTGGTGACGCTGGACAGTCCGCCGCCGGGCCTGCGGCCGGGCCTTTCGGCGACGGCGAGGGTCACGACGGCGACCCGCAAGGATGCGGTGACGGTGCCCATTCAAGCGTTGACCATCCGCACGCGCGGGGAGCTCGAATCGAACCCGGCGAAGCGGCCGCCGGGCCGGGCGGTGGCCGCCGCTCCCATCACCGAAAAAGAGAAGGAGCGGTTGAAGGAAGAGTTGCAGGGCGTGTTCGTGGTGCGGAACCAGCGGGCCGTGTTCGTGCCCGTCAAAACCGGCATTATGGGCGAGACCAACGTCGAGATTTTGGATGGCGTGAAGCCCGGGGATACAATCGTCACCGGCCCCTTCCAGGTGCTTCGCACCTTAAAGAACAACTCGAAGGTGAAGGTGGATAACAGCGGCGGCGGTCAGCCGAAGCCGGCATCATCTTCGTAGCGCCAACGGAGGCCGGGTCGGCGGCTTTCAGGGAATGAAGGATCAAACATGGGATCACAAGTGGCTCCAGCTCTCGGCCGCGACGTTGAAGGCGCGGCCCCGAGTGTGATCATCAAAACCGAGGATTTGTGGAAGACCTATGACATGGGGGCGATTCAGGTCAATGCTCTTTGCGGGGTCTCTTTTCAGATTGAGCGGGGCGAGTATGTGGCCATCATGGGCCCGTCGGGGTCGGGGAAATCCACGCTGATGAATCTGATCGGCTGCCTGGACACCCCGACGCGGGGAGAGTATTGGCTGAACGGCCGGCGGGTGAGCGAGCTGACGGACGACGAGCTGGCCTATATCCGCAACAAGGAAATCGGCTTCGTTTTCCAAACCTTTAACCTGCTGTCCCGGGCTACGGCTCTCCACAACGTCGAGCTGCCGCTGATCTACAACGGTACCCCGGCCGCCGAGCGGCGGGCGCGGGCCGAGGAGGCGTTGCGCACGGTGGAGCTGGGCGACCGGATGGAGCATAAGCCCAATGAGTTGTCGGGCGGCCAGCGCCAACGGGTCGCCATTGCTCGCGCTCTGGTCAACCGGCCGTCGATTATTCTCGCCGACGAGCCCACCGGCAACCTGGACACGGCGACCGGGGATGAAATCATGGCGCTGTTTGACCGCTTGAACGCTTCCGGCAACACCATCGTCCTCGTCACCCACGAACACGATATCGCCGCCCGCGCCCGGCGCATCATTCACATTCGGGATGGCAAGGTGGCCCGCGACGAGAAAACCGGGCGTTAACGATTGCGCCCGGAGACTCAAGCCGGGCCATCGCGCCCCACGTCAGGGCTCCGAGACGGGGGATTCGGTGGCTGTTTTCAGCCCAGCTCAGATTTTGGCTCGGCGTGGCCGGCGCCGGGCGGCAACGAGCGTTTGGGTGACCGCCCGCGAGGCGTTCTGGATTGCCATCGAGGCACTCCGGGCCCACAAGCTGCGATCTTTCCTCACCTTGCTGGGGGTTGTCATCGCGACG
The DNA here is from genome assembly GCA_902812365.1 of Acidobacteriota bacterium. Taxonomy (GTDB): domain Bacteria; phylum Acidobacteriota; class Terriglobia; order UBA7540; family UBA7540; genus CADDZC01. Next base: position 31,671 of record CADDZC010000041.1, read on the forward strand.
ACCACGCTGATCGTGGTGATGTCGGTCATCAACGGCATGAACCTGTACATTGCCACCCACATCGCCAATCTGGGCGCCAATGTCTTCATCCTCGATCAATTCAACTGGGCAACCAGTGACGAGGAATGGCTGAAGGAGCGGCGGCGCAACAAGCCGATCAAGCTGGAGGATTATTCTTTTCTGAAAGAAAACCTGCGCGGCTATAAAAACATCGGCGCGACGGCGTGGTTCCGGAACTCATTCGCGGTCCGATACGAGGGGCGCGCCATGTACGACGTTCAGATTCGCGGCGAAACACCCAGCATGATTGATATGGAACAGGAGCAGGTGGGGACGGGGCGATACTTTTCTCAGGCCGAGTACGAGCACAGTGCGCCCGTCTGCTTCATCGGTCGCGACCTCGTGGACGAGTTTTTCCCGAATGTGGACCCGCTCGGCAAGGTGATCGAAGTCGACGGACTACCGTTTCGAATCGTGGGGGTGGCGCAAAAGATCGGGAAGACTCTGGGTCAGAGTCAGGACGATTTTGCCCAGATACCGCTCACGACGCTGCAGAAGTTTTATAGCGCCCGCCCGCGGCTCCAGGTGCACGTGCAAGCCGGGAATGCCGGCCAGATGTTGGAGCTCGAGGACCAGGTTCGGGCTCTGATGCGGGCCCGCCATCATATTTCTTACCAGCAAACGGACGACTTTGGCATCAACGCTTCGCAGACGATCATGGGTTTATGGGAGCGGCTGACGGGCTCGCTCTTCGCCATTACGATCGGCATTCTGGCGGTGTTCATGGTTGTGGGAGGCATCGTCATTATGAACATCATGTTGGCCAGCGTCACCGAACGCACGCATGAGATTGGCATTCGCAAGTCGCTCGGGGCCCGCCGTCGAGATATCCTGATGCAATTTGTCATCGAATCTGGGGTGATGGCGGGTGCGGGGGGAGTGATCGGCGTGGCGCTTGCGCTCATCATCGCCAAGCTGGTGGACATGGTCTTTACCGCCTCGGTGCCGCTGAACGCCGTGCTGGCGGGGCTGATGTTGTCGACGGGGGTCGGCTTGTTCTTTGGGATTTATCCGGCTAACCGGGCGTCGAAGCTGGATCCAATTGAGGCCCTGCGAACCGAAGCTTAGCCGTTCGGGACCGCGGTGTTGCCGCGGTCCGGCGTCGCCTGATACTTCCGATGATGAATGCTTTTCGCCGTCATATCCGAGAGAATCTGTGGCTGGCGCTCGACACGCTGCGGACGCATAAGTTCCGATCATTTCTCACCATTCTGGGTGTGCTCATCGGCACGACGACGGTCATCGCCGTGGCCTCGATCTTCGCGGGACTCGACCAGGAAGTGGCTGACGCGGCGCGCGACTTCGGCACCCGGACACTGTTCATTTTCAAATGGGATCCGGGCATCCACGTGGGGCGGTTGACGCGAGAGGAACGATTGCGGACGCCGCTTACCTACGAAGATGGGATGGGGCTCAAAGAGGACTGTCCGGACGTCGAAGATGTGGCCGTCGAGACGTTCATTTGGTGGGGGTCGCCTCCGGTGCTGAAGTATCGGGGCTCGCAGGTTCTTCATTACAACTTCGTTGGCGCTACGCCGAGCGATTTTCGCGTGGTCAACGACAGCCTGTCGGACGGGCGCCTGTTCACGGACGTGGACGACATTCACAAGCGCGATGTGGCCGTCATCGGAGCCGACATCGTCAGCCGCCTCTTCCCGAACGAAGATCCTATCGGCAAACAGATCACGGTCGGCAGCAACACGTTTAAAGTGGTCGGCACGCTGGGCAAGCGGAAGGCATTTCCCGGCGATAGCGGAACGGATCGCGTGGTGAAAATCCCTTACCACACCTTCAAGAAATTCTATCCGAACGAGAAAGAAAACTTCATTGTGGCAATGGCCTTTGAAGGCAGGCTTGATGAGGCCCGGGACGAGGTGGAGAGCGTTCTGCGCCGTCGCCGCCACGATAAGCCCAATGCATCCGATAGCTTCGGGATTTCCTCGGCGGAGGCGCTCATCCATCAATTTGAGCAGTTGATCGGCACCGTGGTGCTGGTAACGCTGGTCATTTCGTCGATCGGATTGCTGGTCGGCGGCATCGGCGTCATGAACATCATGCTCGTCTCAATCACGGAACGCACGCGCGAGATCGGCGTGCGCAAAGCCATTGGCGCGCACCGCAGTGATATTACGTGGCAGTTCTTGTTGGAGGCGATGACCCTCACGGGCGCCGGCGGAATCTTGGGTATTCTCGTCGGTTTCGGAGCGAGCTTCCTGATCCGGGCGCTCGACGTTCTGCCGTCCGCCGTTCCTCTCTGGTCGGTCTTCGTCGGGTTCGCCGTAGCGGTCGGCATCGGCCTGTTTTTCGGTCTCTGGCCCGCCATTAAAGCTTCCCGCCTCGATCCGATCGTCGCTCTCCGCTACGAATAAGACCGATGGGGGTGTCAACCATGGGTGCGGTTGCGCCCGACCCTCATACCTGGCCACGTCGAGGCGAGGGTAATTCGGGCCATGAACATGTTCCTGAGATGGTCGGCCGGGTCAGGAAGATCGGAAAGTAAGGGATCGTGTGGCGATGGCGATATAGTGGCATCGCCTTACTTAGTGTTTTGTGAGGATGGCCCGATCTTGGAAGTTCGCCTATGACGCCGAGTTCTCATCCTTCCCCTCTATCTCGATTGCTCAGCCTCGCGGTCGTGTCGGCTTCACCTCGACGGTTGATCTTCATCACCCGTGGTGCCTGCAATCTGCCCGCGGAACAACGCTGGCCACCCTAACATCGAGAGGGTAACTGTTCGGCCCGGCTTTATATTGTGGCAGGGGCCTAAGGGCCACGGGTCCCGCTCAGAACCCCCGGAATCCATCGCACGGCGTTATCATGGTAGAGCTTTCGCAGCACCCCGCGTGGCAAATCGAGGCCTTCTACTCTATGTCCTTCATATTCAATCGGAATTTCCCAGCTACGGCTGGCCGCGGATGACGATCGAGCTCCAGCGGCGCGGCGGGGCGGTGAATCACAAGCGCGTCTACCGGCTAATGCGCCTGGACAATCTGCTGTGCCTGCGGAAGCGGAAG
>CADDZC010000042.1 GCA_902812365.1 Acidobacteriota bacterium
GAGGAAAGTCAAGTCTGTCAACCGCCATCCTTGGGCTTCGGATTGACAAAATTCCGCAGGCGTCTAACAATGTGGCGAGCGCAATGTCTTTATTACGTCGGCATCCTGGCGGTCGGCAATTACCTACCAACGCCGAACTGCGCATCCTGCGGGCGCTGTGGAAGATCGGCCAAGGCACAGTCGAGGACGTGATCCAACATCTTCCCTCTGCGGCATCGGCAAACTATAAGACCGTGCAGACGTTTCTGAGGATTATGGAACAAAAGGGGTTCGTGCGCCACGTCGCGCGCGGCCGCGCCTTTGTGTTCGAACCATGCATCAGCCGCGAAGAGGTAGGTCAGTTGACGGTTCGAAACGTGCTCGAGCAGCATTTCAACGGTTCGCGTGCCCAGCTCCTGATTAACCTGCTAGGAGATGGCCGGATTGAGGAATCCGAGCTGGACGAGTTGGAGGAACTGATCCGTCGGTACCGGGCCCAGCGGACGGTCGACTCCTCGAAGATGGAATAGTGTAAACTGCAGATTGGCAGTACTGGGTTCGGCTACGGAGCAGAATCTATGCCTACCTTCGCTGATCTTCCCGCGCTCGCCCTCCTGGCCAGTTATTACGTTCGTATTACCGCTGCATTTGTTGTCTGCTCCTTGATCAGGCGCACCGGCGTCCAGCCTCGGACACGCTTTCTGATCTGGATTTCGTTTCTGACCGGTTCGGGGCTGTACTGGCTAGTTGTCCTCATCGGGAATGTTCGACCCCTCTCGACTCTCGGGAGGGCTGCCACCGCACCGCCGCCAGCGCTGGCATGGCCGGTTCGGCTGCCGGGCTGGGAGGTTCCCAGGGAGTGGAGCTCCGGGGTCGGTTGGGCCCTCAAAGTTCTGATTGCCAGCTATGCCGTCGGCGTCGCTTTCTTTCTTCTTGGGATGGCCAAGAATCGCATTCAGCTCTGGCTCCTGCTGCGCCGCTCGAGTCCCCCTTCACCCCAAGCCCGCGCCGTGTTCGATCGGCTGTGCCGAGAACTCCGGGTGAACGGCTGCGGCCTTTACGTGTTACCGGGCCTGACGTCTCCGGGGACCGCTTGCATGTGGCGTCCGCGGATTCTGCTGCCGGAGTTGCTCGAATCTTATCTGGACACGGCCCAACTGGAAGACGTCCTCACCCATGAATTAGTGCACGTGCGGCATCGGGACTATTTCTGGACCACCGCCGCCGAGTTGATCCGCTGCCTTGTGTTCTTTCATCCCTCGATCTGGCTGGCCTGCCGAAATCTCAACCGAGAACGAGAACTGGCTTGCGACGCAAGCGTGCTCCTCCATCGCCACCATCGACGCCGAGAATATGCCGAGTGCCTGACGCGACTGGCCCGTGTGCGGCTTGCCGAGGAGCGAGCCCGCAGCATGGCTGTCCATATCTTGCCGCTTCCGGTTCGTTCTTGGCTCTGCGGGTGAGAACGTTGCTCACGGAAAAAGGCCGCGGTTCGCCGTGGAGGCGCGGGGCAGCGATGGCCGCCCGCGTGGCGGTGCTGGGCGCGTTGGCGGTGTCGTGGCCGGGGCTCAGTCTCCTGCTGCGCTACGCTCCGCTGGCCAGCGTGGCAGCTTCTCCGCCGAGCGGTCACTCAGCCGGCAAAGCCCACCGGCGCGGCCGCCGCCGCCCCCGCGTCCTCGCCACACGCCAGCCTACCGACGTGCCGGCGGCGATTCGTCGGTTGCCCTCGAGCCGGATCGATCCCGCTTCTTTTTCCCTTTCCCTGACCGCGCCCGCCCCGGATGTTGCCAATCTTTCCACCCCGGTTAAGAGTTCACTTCACCCAGAAATTGATTCCGCGCCGAAAACGGATGCCGCCTCCGTCGCAAGCAACCCCGCATCCGTCGCGCCGCCGATCTATCAAGGCCCAGTCTGGAGCGAATCTCCCGTTCTCAGCCGCCCTCCAGCTCCCTTAGCCAAGTGGGGCACCACCGCCATTCGTGTCGCGGCGGCCATAGGGCGTGCCGCCGTCACGGCTGGGGCCGAGCGCCAGGACCAGGAAGGGGAACATTTTCTGACCTTCCATCTGACCCATTAGGCCAGCCCATACCACCCCTCGCGTAAGGTACGCCGATCGGCCTCGCTTTCAGCGCCGGCCACACAGAACATCTTAATCACTTAAGATTTTCCTTGACATTCTTAATCTTAAGTGATTAAGATTGCCTTGCGCCGTTCGCAGTGATATCCGAAACGACGCAGTTCAGGAGGTAGTAATGAGAATCCGACTTCCATGGTGGGTAGTTCTAGGTGCAGCGGGAGCCTTCCTCTCTCTTTCCTTTCAACGGGTGATCGCCCAACAGAAGACAGGGGGGCCTGATGTGGGACAGCAAGGCGAATTTCAAGGAGAGCATGTCGATACGGGCGCCGCGGCTCTCGATTCGGGACCTGAAGCAGCCGAACCGGGTGAAGCGCTCGAATCCGCCGAGCTGGGCGAGAATGGCGAAACTCTGAAGACAGAGGATTCAACGCTGAAAAGCCGTGTGACCAAACCGTCTTCGGGAAACTTGTCGGTAAAGGGGAGCAGGTCTGGCTGGTCCGACCCGGACGTCGACCTCGAGGGAGAGTTCGATTTCCAAGAGATCTCCGGCCTGGATACACCCCAACTTCGTTGAGAACCGCCACCGACTTGGCGAGCGGCTCGTCAAGCCGGTGGGACGGCACAACCCAACCGTACCGCTACACGGACTGACACGCCTGAGGTCCGGCAGGGGCTCTGTCTGCGCGGCTTGAGGGCGTTGGTGCGTCCTGGCTGCCGGGAAACTCAGACCACGGCGATGAACACCCAAACTGCTCGCCAACGGCTCGAGAGTCGGGCCATCAAAGCCCAGCACGCGGCGGCGCCCGGAGAGCATGGGGGCTGGCGCGGCCGTCAATGGGTTGTCTTGGCGCCGCTCGCGTTCTTGCAGGCATTGTTCCTCTCAGCCGCAAATTCGCCGAAGCCGCCCCTTCCCGCAACAAGTGACCAGAAAACCTTATCTCAGGCCGAGGCAGCCGCCACCCAGCACGACTACTCGCGTGCGATCGCACTCTATCAACAGGTAATTAGCGCTCGGCCGGAGAACCCTATCGCCCGGCTGGGCTTGGCGAAAGCGTACCTTCTTTCCCGGCAATTCAAACTCGCTGTGGCGGCCTACAAATCGGCGCTGCGGCGCGATCCGCGCAACCAGGACGCCCTCATCGGCCTTGGGGAGGCCTATAACCTGCTGAAAGAATATCCGAGCGCCGAAGGCCCTCTACGGCGTGCTTTGAGCGCAGTCCCGGAGGATGCCAACGCTGCCTGGGCGCTCAGCCGTACGTATTACTATGAACAGCGGCTGGGGCACGCTCAGCAACTGTTGGAGCGTGTCCTGCGCCGGCATCCCGAGGACTTTCGGCTCTGGGAATCGTTGGGGGAAGTCCAGTGGGAACAGGGCCGCCGAGCGGCCGCCCGAGAGAGTTTTCAGCGCGCTCTCCACCTCAACCCTAAAGCGAAACGCTCCGAAATTCTACTTCAGAGTCTGGAAGGCAGCCGAACCAACCAGCCGATCCTCAACGTCGTCGGGTTTCACGCTTCCAGTTACTGGATGAATGATGCGGTTGGGAACCAGATTCTGTCTTTCCCACAAGCTGTTGATTTCTCGCACGGAAGCCGGTGGCGCAGCCGGTTCGCCAGTGAGTACCGCCGCCTCGCGTTCCGATCCGCTACCGGGCTGGGCTCCAGCTCGGAGCCGGGCTCGGGTGTGGAAACGGATGCGGCGGCCACCGCGGGCGGTACGCCGGCCCTGGGGATCGCTTCTGTGCGAAGCACCGTGGAATTCCGGGTTAACGATGACCTCACTCTGATCGGGGGAGGAGGGCTGGCTGATTTTGTCGGGCAAGGCGCGAACCGTCCCCTCTATACCGCCGGTTTCAGGTTTTCTCCCACGTCGCGGACGCGGTTCTCTTTCCGCTACGGACAAAGCCTCGTCGCGCCCACCGAATTGGCGGCCCGGCGCGCCCTGACGCAGAGCGGATGGACCAGCGACTTCCATTACGATCTGCCGGCACTGACCTCTCTCGATCTGACCTACTACCAAAACCGGTATAGCGACTCCAACGTTCTCCGAGGTGGGAGCGCCGCCGTGCGGCACGTTCTCTGGCGAGGGCCCCTCCAAATCAGCGCGGGATACGACGCCCAAGACCTTTCGTTCGCCCGAATGGATCTGTTCCACGGCTACTTCAGTCCTAAGCGTTATATCGCCAGCAGCGGGCTACTGAATCTGCAAGGGCGCAAGGGCCGGCTGCACATCGATGACGATTTCGACATCGGCCAGGAGGCTTACACCCGCCTGGTGCTACGTCCGCTTTTTTCGCGGGCGCTCGTCGCCGAGCGGAGCGCGAATCCGCTTTTCATCGCCCGGATCCGGAACTCCTACGACCTCAATTCGCGCTGGTCCGCGGAAGCTTCCTTCCTGTTTTACCGCTCCTCGCTGAACAGCGGCACCGGAGCTTATCGAGCTTATGGATTCCTTTTTGGTCTGACCCGGCGCTTTCCCTGACGCCGGATGACGGAGCTCTGCGCATGGATGGGTGGTGCCAAGGCGACGTCACTCATAATTGTCCCCAAGGCTGGGCGCGCCAAGTCGCGGCGGCGGGACACTCGCCTTTGAAGATACTGATCTTGACTCTGTCGCATGGCGGCGGACACGAACGCCTGGCGCGGGTGTTGCGGGCAGCTATCCTGGACATTCAGCCCAACGCCCTCGTGGAGGTTGTCCACGCGCTGGATCACTGCGCATCCTGGTTTCGTGCCTACTACGACTCCTACCGAATTCCATTAAAGTACTGGCCCGGCCTTTGGGATCGAATTGAAAGCTTCCAGCATAGCGCGGCCAGCACGGGTCCGGTTTGGCTGTATCGGCGCGGCGCGCGACCGTTCTTCCAATACCTTCGCGAGTGCGGCCCCGACGTGGTGATCGCCACCGAGGTCGGCCTGTGCGAGTTAGCGGCTCTTTGCAAACGGGATCGTCACGCCCCTTTCCGCCTGATCGCGGCCCCGGCGCTAGACGTCGATCGAGCCTGGGTGCAGCCCGAGGTCGACCTCTACGTCAGTGCGCCCGGCGAGGCGGCGGCGCAATTGCTCGCAGCCGGGGCGCCACAGGCCAAAATCGTCGACTGCGGAGTGCCCGTCGATCCCGTCTTCGGATTGCAACGGAATCTCCGATCCGTCCGCATCCAACTCGGGATCGATCCTGATCAGCCCCTGTTATTGGTCTTATTCGGCGGCGCCGGGCACGGACGAGTATCACCCATCCTGCCGGAGCTGAAAAAGCTCCCAGGTCCGCTCCAGGTCACCTTTATCACCGGGGCTAACCCGCGCCTGCAAAAGACGCTGGAGCGCCAATGCCACCGCGAGCCGCGCTGGCGGGTGTTTGGCTGGATCAATAATATCCACGATTGGATGGCGGCGGCAGACCTGCTGCTTACGAAGCCTGGAGAGACCACGGTCTGCGAAGCCATGGTGTCCGGCCTGCCCATTCTGGCCTTTGGGCCGCTTCCGGGCGGGGAGCGCCGACTTTGCGATTTGATCGAGAGGTGGAGGATTGGCTGTTGGGTGGAGCGCCCACAGCACCTCGCGCCTCTCGTTTCTCGCTTGCTGGCTTCTCCCGCTGAGCGCTCGTGCCTGCGGGAGCGAGCTTTGGCGCTGGCCCGCCGCGACGCGGCCCACGAAGCGGCCGCCGCCATCTTGACCTGGGGGTACGGCTCGGCCCGTTAGCCCCTTCACAAACCGGCGGGGGGAGCGCTTGATGTAGCCTACATCACGGGCTTTGTGTTGACAAGCTGGGTCCTCGCGGTATCATCTGCTTATGGCTCCAGCCCACGCTCCCGAGGAGAGCGCCCGCGACCGCCCTTGCCCAAAGTGCGGCCGGCTGATCCCGCGCGGGAGTCTCGAGTGCCCGCGTTGCCTGCCGGGTGCTCTGCCCCGGCCGCACGACGTCGAAGCCGTGCTGCTCGGCAGCCTTCTGATCCTCGGGCTGCTGTTCGCGGTGACCGGCTTCGCTACCCGCCTCTATCACGCTCAACAAAAAGCTATAGCCCAGCACTGGTTTGCGAAAGGCCAGCAGGAGTTGCGGGCGGGCCATGCCGACCGCGCAGTGGTGGACTTCCGCACGGCGCTCGTCTATCAGCGGGACAACAGCCAGATTGAGTTGCGGCTGGCCCAAGCGCTCGCGACCGCAAACCGCACCGACGAGGCGCGCTCGTACCTGGAAGACTTGCGCAGCCGCGAGCCGGAAAACGGTCCGGTCAACCTTGAGCTCGGGCGTCTGGCGGCCCGCCAAGGCGACCTCCGCGCGGCTCTAACTTATTATCGCAGCGCGATTTACGGGGATTGGGCGGGCCAGGACGCAGCGCCCGAGCGGCGGGCCGCGCGCCTGGAATTGTACCATTTTCTGATGTCCCACGGCGCCACGGCCGAAGCTCAGGCGGAGTTGATGACCCTCGCCGCTACGCTCCCGCCCGACCCCAACCTGCACGCCCAAGTCGGCCAGCTCTTCCTCGACGCCGGTGAAAATGATCAGGCGCTCAAGGAGTTTCAATCCGCCTTGCAAGAGGACCGGCACAACCTTCGGGCCCTGGTCGGGGCCGGTGAAGCCGAATTCCGGCTGGGGCGGTATTCGCCGGCGCGCGCGTATTGGGAGCGGGCGCTTTCTTACGGGCCCCGGAACCCCGAGATCGTGCGGCGGTTCCAGATAGCCAACGCCGTCCTGAGCCTGGACCCGTATGCGCCCGGCCTGCCGGCCGCCGTGCGCGGGCATCGGGTGGCGGAAGCATTTCGCCTGGCGATGGCCCGTCTCACCAAGTGCGCTCGGGCGCGCGGCGAATCACTGGGCGGGCCTGAGAAGGGCACCCCGCTCGAAAGCCTTTACGGGCGCGGCGCCAGACTCCGCCCCCGGGCCAAGGAGGCCGCATTGCGGCGGGATCCGGACCTGATCACGGCGGTCATGGACTGGGTGGCCGACGTCGAGACCCTGACCGCGTCCTATTGCGGCCCGGCGCAGGGGCTCGATGAGGCCCTGGTGCTGGTTGTCCGCGAGCACGGAGGAGCCTAAGCGTGGCCGAATCCTCGCAACCGGCCGCAGCAGTGTCGACGTCCAGCCCCCCGAGGCGATGGGCGAAGGCGCTGCGAGCCGGTTTGCAGGTTGTCCCGGAGCAGCTCAGCCTGGGAGAGGGCCAGCTCTTCCTGCTGCTCGCCATCCTCATCGGTTTGCTGGCCGGCCTCTCCGTCGTCTGCTTTCAGGTTGCCATCGAATGGGTGCACTGGTGGCTGCTCGGCTCGGCGCTCGCACCCTCACCTTGGCGCGCGATTCTGGCCCCGACGCTGGCCGGGCTGGCGGTGGCCGCGCTGGTGATGAAGCTTTTCCCCCGCGTGCGGGGCAGCGGCGTCAACCAGACGAAAGCGGCGGTTTACATCTATGACGGCTATATTCCGTTCAGCACGGTGGTCGGGAAGTTCCTCACCTGCGCCCTGGCCATCGGCAGCGGGCAATCCCTGGGTCCCGAAGACCCGTCGCTGCAAATCGGAGCGGGCATCGCATCCGCCCTCGGACGCCGGCTGCGCTTGTCGCGCGACAAGGTGCGGCTGATCGCACCGGTGGGCGCGGCGGCAGGCCTGGCGGCGGCGTTCAACGCGCCGATCTCCGCCGTGCTGTTCGTCATCGAAGAGGTGATCGGTCGCTGGAGCGCCGGAGTGCTTGGGGCCATCGTGCTCTCCGCCGTCTCGGCCACCGTCATCGAGCGCGGCTTCCTCGGCTCGGAACCCTTGTTTCGCATTCCGGTCTATCGGCTGGTTCACGACTGGGAGCTGGGGGCGTATGCGATCCTCGGTGCAGTCGGCGGCCTGGCCTCGCTGATCCTCGTGAAGCTGCTGAGTTACCTCCGGCCCCGCCTGAAGGCACTGCCGCGCCGCACCCAATATGTGCAGCCGGCCGCCGCCGGTCTACTGATCGGCGTGATGGCTCTGTGGCTCCCGCAGGTGACGGGGGCGGGCTATCAGGTGATGGACCAGGCGATCAACCGTGAATATGCCTGGCGCATGCTGGCCCTGCTCGCCGCCGCCAAGATCCTGGCCACGGGCCTTTCGTTCTCCAGCGGCACGCCGGGCGGTATGTTCGCGCCCACACTTTTCATTGGGGCCATGGTGGGCGGGGCCGTTGGCGGGCTTGAACGCCATTTTTTTCCGGGGCTGACAGGTTCGGTGGGAGCCTATGCGCTGGTGGGCATGGGAACCCTGTTTGCCGGATTTCTTCGCGCTCCGATGACGTCGGCCTTTATGGTCCTCGAGCTGAGCGGCAATTACTCGATTATTGTGCCGGTCATGATTTCGAATGCCATTGCCTATTTCATTTCTCGCCGCTACCAAACCGTCCCCATCTTCGATCTGCTGGCGAGGCAGGACGGCTTCCATCTGCCGTCGATGGAGGAGCAGCGCGAGGAATCCACGCTGCGGGTTGAAGACGCGATGCGGCGGGATGCCGGGGTCATTCTCGACGGACGGCAGCCGATTGCCGAGGCTCTTCAGATTATCGCCACGAGGCCCGAAGAGCATTTCCTGGTCAGGCTCGGATGCCGCGGCTGGAGCGGCGTCAGCAAGGAACTCGTGGCCTGGCAAGCCGGCCAGGGACGCGGAGGAGTGACGCTGGCCGAACTGCCGGAGAACATCCGCTTGCCATGGCTGCATCCCGATCAACCGCTGGAAGTGGCGCTGCGGCGAATCGACGACCATCCGGCGCTTCCCGTGGTCAGCCGCCTCGATCCCCAGGTCCTCGAAGGCGTCATTTCCCTCGAGGACATTCTGAACACCTACAGGGCAGCCTACCTTGGCGGTCCCACGGCCGGAAGGTAGCGTTGGCCAACGCTGGGCGGGGCTTGCCGCGCGGCCGCCCCTCTTCGCCTCCATGCTCATCCCCTCCGCCGCGGTTTCGCGGAATCTCGTTTACAATCCGGACCACTCCCGGCTAGAATAAGCTACTGTGAGTGGGCGCGGCGACGGCATCCATGCCTCGTAATCTTGTCATTTACCCGGGCTCGTTCGACCCCATCACCAATGGCCACCTGGACCTGGTCGAACGCGGGGCCCGCATTTTCGACGAACTGGTGGTCGCCGTGCTCCTCAATATGGAGAAAGAGCCGCTGTTCACGGTCAACGAGCGCGTCGAGATGCTCCGTCAGGTCACGCAGACTCTTCCCAATGTGTCGGTGGATACGTTCAGCGGTCTGCTGGTGGACTACGCCAGGCGCCGCCAGGCTCGGGCCATCCTGCGCGGCATCCGGGCCATCTCCGATTACGAGTACGAACTCCAAATGGCGTTAATGAATCGCAAGCTGGAACCGGAAATTGAAACCGTCTTCATGATGCCGGCGGAGTCGTATACCTATATCAGTTCGCGCTTGGTAAAGGAGATTTTCCGGCACGGGGGCGTGGTGAAAGGCCTGGTGCCGCCCATCGTCGAAGAGCGGCTGCAGCGGAAGCTGGCGGCGGTGGGAGGCCAGTAAGCCACCGCCTCGCGCGGCCCGGCAGCACGCAGAGAACCGAGGCGAACCACTCAAGCTGGATCTTTAACTCGCGAGGTGCGACGCATGCGATTCTCCGAACGGATGTCCCGCATTTCGGTCTCTCCGACGGCGGCCGTGGTTCAGAAGGCCGACCAGCTCAAGGCCGGCGGAGCCGATCTGGTCGACTTCGGGGTGGGCGAGCCCGATTTCCCTACACCGGAGAACATCAAGCGGGCGGCCGTCGAAGCGCTGTCGGAAAACTTTACCAAGTACACGCCGACGGGCGGCATCCGCGAGCTGAAGCGGGCCATCGTGGACCGCCACGCGCAGGATTTCGGTTCGAATTACAGCCCCGAGGAATGCGTGGTCACGGTCGGCGGCAAGCACGCCATCTTTGAGGCCATCTCGGCCACGATCGACCACGGCGACGAAGTGATCCTCCCGGTTCCTTACTGGGTGACGTTTCTGGACGTCATCAACTACGCAGGGGGGAAGCCGGTGCTGCTGCGGACGCGGGAAGACGAGGACTTTGCCATCCGCGCCGATGCGGTGGAGAGGCTCATCACGCCGCGGACGAAACTGATCGTCATTAATTCGCCCAGCAACCCCACGGGCGCGGTTGTTCCGCCGGACGAGATGGAAAAGTTGCTGGCGCTCGCCGTGCGGCGCGGAATCCTGCTGCTGAGCGACGAGTGTTACTGCAAGTTTCTCTACGACGGCCGGCAGCCTTACTCCCTGGGGTCATCGCGGAACCGCGAGAATCTGATCGTAGTGGGGTCGCTGTCGAAGACCTATTCGATGACCGGCTGGCGGGTGGGGTTCGCGCTGGGCTCAGCCGAGCTGATCGCCAGCCTGCTGAAGCTCCAAAGCCATTCCACTTCGAACGTCACCTCGATCGCCCAGAAGGCCGCCGTCGAGGCCTTGCGCGGCCCGCAGGACTCGGTGGCGACCATGCTCGGCGAGTACGCCCGCCGGCGGCGACGCGTGGTGGACGGGCTGCGGTCAATCCCGGGCATCCGTTGCGCGGAACCGCAGGGGGCCTTCTACGTCTACCCGAACGTCACCGCGTTTCTGGGCACCGAGGGCGCGGCCGGCGCGACGGCTCTTGCGGCGCGATTGTTGGACGAGGCGCACGTGGCGGTGGTGCCCGGTCCGGCCTTTGGCACGGAAGAGCACGTGCGCATTTCCTACGCTGCCTCGATCGAGCAGATCGACGAGGGCCTGCGGCGGCTCAAGAGGTTTTTTGCCAATCTCGTTCCCGCAGCGTATGCTCAAGCTTGATCTGCCCCTGCTTCTCGTCCCGGTGTTCAAACCGAAGCCGTGGGGCCGGGTGGAGCTCGCGCCGCCGTTCGCCGAGCGCCGTCATGAAGAGGGCGCCGAGAAGCTCCGGCGGCCGCGCCGGGCTGGGCGGCCGCCGGCTAAGGACCGGGAGCGGATCGGCGAGGTCTGGCTGACCGCGGACTCAGCGCGCTTTCGTACGGGCCCGGTGGCCGGAATGACGCTCGGCGAAGTGTCCGAACACTATGGCGCGGCGTTGCATGGCGCCGGGTGGAAAGGCGCCCGTTTCCCCATCCTCGCCAAATACCTCTACACCGACGACTGGCTTTCCGTGCAGGTGCATCCCGATGACGAGTACGCGGCCCGGCACGAGCGCGGCAGCCCGGGGAAGTGCGAGATGTGGTATTTTCTCGAATCCCGGCAGGAAGCCGTCTGCTGGCTGGGAGCGAAGCCGGGCACCAGCAAAAAAGCCTTGCGAGACGCGCTGGCTCACAACCGCATTGGTGAGGCGCTCCAGCGTTTCCGCCCAGAAGCTGAGGAGGCCGTGTGGGTGCCCCCGGGAACAATCCATGCCCTCGGCCCGGGCCTCAGTCTCTTCGAGGTGGAACAGAACTCTGACGTCACCTACCGCCTCGACGACTTTGGCCGCCCGGGACCCGACGGCAAGCCCCGCCGGCTGCATCTCGACGACGGCCTCGCGGTGGTCCGCCCCGAGCTCGCCATTCACCGCGACCTGCCGCGCCTGATCGTTCCGGAATCGTACGGCTGGCGCCGTTACGTCCTTGCCTGCCCTTTCTTCGCTTTGGAGGAGCTTCGGGTCGAGAAGCCGGGCTCGTTCACCGGCTCGCCCGAGCGGGTCGAGGCGTTTTCGGTGGTCTCGGGCCAGGGCCGGATCGAAACGGCAGCCGGCTGGCTGGGGTATGGGACGGGGGAGACATGGTTGATTCCGCCCGGCCTCGAGCGCTATCGCCTGGTGCCCTCGGAACGCACCCGGCTGCTAAAATTCTACGTTCCGGACTTGACTCGCGATTTCGAACAGCCGCTGGTGCAGCGGGGAGTGAAGCCGGAACAGATCAGCCGGATCATCTTCCCTTGAGCCGACGGCGGCCAGAAACGATGCCGGTGTCCCGGCGCCCCATCGCCCAGTGTGATCGCGCTCTGCGGCGATGCACCACTGGGCGGGCTGCTCTATGACGCTTGAAGAACCACTGTTCGAGCACGTTTACGCTGTCATCCTGGCCGGCGGCAGCGGCACCCGCTTCTGGCCGCTGAGCCGCCGGAGGCACCCGAAGCAACTTCTGAAGCTTTTCGGCGGGCGCAGCTTGCTCGAGCAGACCGTTGACCGCATCCGCGCTTTCATCCCACCCGAGCGGACGTACGTGTTTACCAACGAACTTCTGCGCGACCAGGTGGTTGGCGCGTTGCGTCACATCCCGTCGGAACAGATCGTGGCCGAGCCGGCCTCGCGCAACACGGCCCCGTGCCTGGGACTGGCGGCCCACGAGATCCGGCGCCGGGATCCGGAAGGCATCATGGTAGCGCTTCCTTCTGACCATATCATCAGGAAACCCGCCGTATTTCGTGCCGTGCTGCGGCGCGCGTGCCGCTTCGCCGCCCCCGAGGGCCGTTCAGTGATCCTAGGGTTGAAGCCGACCGAGCCGCACACCGGGTACGGGTACGTTAAGCTTGGGCCTCGGGTGGATCGGCGGGACAACATCTTCCGCGTCGAGCGATTTATTGAGAAGCCGCCGTTGCCCACCGCCCGGCGCCTGGTAGCTTCCGGGGAGTATCTGTGGAACGGCGGCATGTTCACCTGGCGCGCGTCCACTCTAATCCGCAACCTTGAGCGCTTCCAGCCCGCGATGGCCGCCGCCATCGAACGGATCGCCCGGTCGGGCGGCGTCCGCTCGGCTGAGTTTCAGCGGCTCTATCCGGCGCTCGAAAACATTTCCGTCGACTACGCTCTGATGGAGAAGATTCCTGACCTGTACGCGGCGGTGGCCGACGTGGGCTGGAGCGACGTCGGAAGTTGGTCGGTGGTCTACGATCTCAGCCGCAAGGACCGCAACGGAAACGCTCGGCCCGCCCACAGCCTCTGCCAGGATTCGAAAGGCAACATGATCGTGTCGGAAGGAAAATTTGTCGTCACGGTCGGCACCCAAAACCTCGTCATCGTTGAGACGGACGATGCGCTCCTGGTATGCCAACGCGAGCGCTCGCAGGACGTCGGCCAAGCCGTCCGGGAGTTGGAACGAAAAGGCTTCCAAGGACTGCTCTGAGGGTTGGTGGGCCCGGCCGGCGGCGAAAGCGAATAACGATGCCAACCATCCAATTCGGCACTGACGGCTGGCGAGGCGTGATCGGCGATGACTTCACGTTCGCCAACGTTCGCGCCGTCGCCCAGGCTGTGGCCGAGTACATCCGCCGCGAAGGCGACCCGCAGCGCGGACTGATCGTCGCGTATGACACGCGGTTTCTTTCCCCCGAATCCGCACGACTCGTCGCCGAAACCGTTGCCGCTGCCGGGATTCCCGTCCGGCTGGCGGATCGCCCCACCCCGACGCCCGCGGTGAGCTACGGGGTCGTCGAGCGCAGAGCGGCGGGGGCGATCATGGTCACGGCCAGCCACAATCCGAGCCGCTGGAACGGCATTAAGTTCAAGGCCTCTTACGGTGGCTCGGCCGACTCGTCGGTCATTCGCCGCATCGAATCCTATTTGCCGAGCCGCCGGTCATCCTCCCGCCCGAAGAGCTCGACTGTCACCCGGGGCGCCAGAGTGGAAATCACCGATCTGGTGACGCCTTACCTTCAGCGCTTAAAGCAGGTGGTTCGCTTCGACCGCTTACGCGCTTCGGGCCGGCGATTCGTCATTGACCCGATGTATGGCGCAGGAAGCGGCCTGTTGGCGCGCCTGTTCGACGAGGCGCAGATTCCCTATCGTGAAATCCACAACGACCGCAATCCGCTGTTCCCAGGCCTCAACCCCGAGCCGATCGAACCCCATATTCAGGATCTTCGCGCGGCGGTGCTCGAAAGCGGCTTTGATGCCGGTTTTGCCACCGATGGCGACGCCGATCGCCTCGGAGCGGTCGATCAGGACGGGACGTTTATCGATTCCCATCGGATTTTCTCTCTTCTACTGCGGCATCTGGTCGAAGACCTGGGACTGCGCGGCGAGGTCGTGAAGACGTTTTCCACGACGCAGATGGTCGATGGACTGGCGCGCAAATACGGTCTTCCGCTCTACATCACACCGATCGGCTTTAAATACATCTGTGAACGCATGCGCTCGGGAGACGTTCTGATCGGCGGCGAAGAGAGCGGCGGCATCGCCATCAAAGGCCACCCTCCGGAGCGCGACGGGATTCTCAATTCGCTGTTGCTGGCGGAACTGATGGCGGAAAAGAATCGCTCACTCGGCCAACTCGTGCAGGAACTCAGCGAGGAATTGGGCCCTCACTTTTACGGTCGCATCGACCTGGAACTGGACCGCGAGGCCATGCGGGCCGTCTTCCAGCGCGTGCGGCACTATCGGTTTCGCCGCATCGGAGGCCTCACAGCCGTTTCGAAGGAGGACCTCGACGGCTGCAAGATGTTTTTCGATCGTTCCACATGGCTGCTGGTGCGCCCCTCGGGCACCGAAAACTTGCTGCGCTTGTATGCCGAGGCCCCGTCCCGGGAGCAGGTGCAAACGCTGCTCGATGCCGCTGTGGCCCTGGCCAAGGAGGAGAAGGCTTGACGACGGCCGCGAGGCTGACCGCTGTTGATGATGCGGCGCGACCCGCCCCCTCCGAACGCGAGTGCCGTGCCCGGCGCTATCATCGGGCCCGCCGCGTTGCCGCCGTCGTCGGCCACGGCCTCGAGTTGGCCGTCCTGGTCATCCTGCTCGCGACAGGCTGGACGATCAGCCTTCGCGCCTGGGCCGAACGAGGCAGTCGAAGTCCGGCGTTATCCCTCCTCATTTACCTTCTGCTCGTAGGACTCATGCTCGAGGCTGCGTCTCTGCCTTCCGACTTCGCCGCTGGCTTCTGGCTGGAGCGCCGTTACGGCCTGGCCAGCTTGTCGTTCGCAACCTGGGCGAAGGATCGGGCAAAAGGCCTGGCGGTCGGCGGAGCGCTGGCGGTTCTCGGCCTGGAGTTTCTTTATTGGACGCTGCGGCGCTGGCCGGCACACTGGTGGCTGATCACGGCGACGGCGTTCATCGCCTTGATGGTGCTTCTGGCGGCCTTGGCGCCGGTTCTCTTGCTCCCGCTGTTCTATGAGTTCACGCCGCTGGAAAATCCCGCCTTGGTCGAGCGTCTGACGGCACTGGCACACTCCGCCAACACCCGCATCATGGGTGTGTGGAAGTGGAAGCTGAGCCAGAAAAGCAACAAGGCCAACGCGGCGGTGGTGGGCCTGGCCGGCACGCGCCGAATGATCGTCGCCGACACCCTGCTCGACCAGTTCACCGCCGACGAAGTCGAAGCCGTGCTGGCCCACGAACTGGGACACCACGTCGGGCGGCATCTCCTGCGGGGCTTGGGCCTCCAAGCCGCCGCGATTGTCGCCGCATTCTACCTGCTGAAGGTTGGATTAGACCGGCTCACCGGTTTCTTTGGCTTCCGCAACCTCGCCGACTTTGCCAATCTGCCGCTCGTGGCCGTCGTGATCACTCTGTTTTCACTCCTCATGGCGCCCCTCATCAACGCCCACTCGCGATGGCTGGAACGCCAAGCCGATGCCTTTGCCCTGCGTTTGATTCCTCGCAAGGGGGCGTTCATTTCAAGTCTGGAGAAACTGGCGCGACTCAACCTGGCCGAGCGAAAACCGCACCCATGGATTGAATTTATCTTTTACAGCCACCCCTCGATCGAAAACCGCATCGCCTTAGCGAAACGAGAGCAAGACTAGCGCGGCCGGCCGGCTCCGCCAGCCGGTGCCGCCGGTCTCCGCATGCCTTCTAGCCTGCGCCATTGGCCGCGCGGTCGCTGCCGGCGGCGGTCTGTCTGCGAATGGCGTCCAGCACACCGTTCACAAATTCCACCGACTCTTCGGAAGAGAACCGCCGCGCCAACTCCAGCGCCTCATTCATGGTCACCGCCGGCGGCGTCTCCGGTTCATACAGGAGCTCGTAAGCCGCCAGGCGCATCACGTTGCGGTCTACAGCCGCCAGGCGCTCCAGGCGCCAATTTTCGGTGTGGTTCCGGATCAGGGCATCGAGCTGCCCGGCGTGGGCCACCGCCCCTTCGAAGAGCGCCTGGGCGAAACTTTTAGTCTCGTCTTCAACCCGTTGGGCGTCAAGAAACGTCGCCACCACGTGCGCCGGCGCGTGTCCCCCCAGATCCCACTGAAAGAGCATCTGCAGCGCCAATTCACGAGCTCTTCTTCGGGAGGCCATGGCATCACCCCAACTCAGACGCTACTTCCCGACAAACCTGGCAGGACGCTTCTCGAGGAAGGCCCGCGTCCCTTCCTTCATATCCGCCGTGGCGCAGCAGAGGCCAAACAACGTGGCTTCGAGGGCCTGGCCCTGCTCTTGGGACATTTCCAGACCTTGGCGCACAGCCTCCATAGCGAACCGGACCGCCTGCGGGGCGTTGGCCATCATTTGGCGCGCCAGTGCTTCCGCGGCTCCCATTAACTCGTTTTGCGGCACGACCCGATTCACCAAACCCATCTCATAAGCCTCTGCCGCCGTGATCATCTCGCCGGTCAGAATGAGCTGCAGGGCGCGCCCCGGGCCCACGAGGCGGGGCAGGCGCTGGGTGCCCCCGTAGCCCGGAATCAGGCCCAATTTCACTTCTGGCTGTCCGAATCGCGCCTTCTCGGCGGCGACGCGCAGAGTGCACGCCAAGGCCAGCTCGCACCCGCCTCCTAAGGCGAAGCCGTTGACGGCAGCGATCACAGGCTTCCCCAGGCGCTCAATGCGGTCCAGGACCCCTTGTCCGTGAATCGCTTTCTCCCGGCCCTCGGCCGGTGTCTGCGCCGCCAATTCGTTGATGTCGGCTCCCGCCGCGAAGGCCTTCTCTCCCGCACCGGTCAGGATCACGGCCCTGACGGTACTGGCGAGGCTCATCTCGCGGAAGCATCGATCCAGTTCGTCCATCACCGTCCGGTTCAGCGCATTCAACTTCTCCGGACGGTTAATCGTCACATATCCGATGCCGTCGAGCACCTCGTCAATCAACGTTTCGTAACCGCTCATGCCTGCTCCGCGCCGTCCTGGTTTTCGCCTCACAGGTGGGAGGAGCGAACACCCATCCCCACCGACCCCTGGGTCCGGCCCGTGACGGACGGGCCGGAATCAGAATAACCGCCCGCTCGCAGACTTTCAAATCCGGCGCCGCGCGCCGCTCTCGTCTAGCCTAGACAGCACCGGCGTTCCTTGACAGCCATCGATCGTTGCTTTAGAGTAGGAGTTCAGCGTGCAAGGGTTGGCCTTCGTCAAGTCCGGCACGTCGAAAGCTTAGATGACCGATGTCCGCCTCATTCGTAACTTCTCCATCGTCGCCCATATCGATCACGGAAAGTCCACTTTAGCCGACCGGCTGCTGGAGATCACCGGCGCGCTTTCCCGACGCGAGATGGCATCCCAAGTACTGGATTCCATGGACCTGGAGCGCGAGCGGGGGATCACGATCAAGGCCCATGCCGTCCGCCTCACCTACCGCGCCCGAGACGGTCAAGAGTATCAGCTTAACCTGATTGACACGCCGGGTCACGTGGACTTTTCTTATGAGGTCTCGCGCAGCCTTTCCGCTTGTGAAGGAGTCCTTTTGGTCGTCGATGCCTCCCAGGGAGTCGAGGCGCAGACCGTCGCCAACGCCCAATTGGCTATGCGCCATCAGCTCGCAATCATTCCCGTCATCAACAAGATTGACCTGCCGGGGGCCGATGTGGAAACGACGCGGCGCCAGATCGAGCATGCCTTGGCCCTCGATCCGGCTGACGCCCTCCTGGTCAGCGCCAAGCAGGGCATCGGCGTCGAAGACGTGCTCGAGGCCGTTGTCCGGCGAATCCCCCCGCCCAAAGGCTCGCTCCAGGCGCCGCTCCGGGCGCTGATTTTCGATTCCTGGTACGATGCCTACCGAGGCGTGATTGTGCTGGTGCGGGTGGTGGAAGGCAGCGTCAGCGTCGGCACTCGGATCCGCTTATGGTCGAACGGCCAGGTCTACACGGTGGAAGACGTCGGCGTGCTCACACCGAAGTCGGTCAGCACGGGCCGGCTCCGCGCCGGCGAGGTTGGATACATCATCGCCAACATCAAGAGAGCGTCCGACACCCGCATCGGAGACACGATCACGGACGACGACCAACCGTCATCCGAGCCGTTGCCCGGCTTCGAAGAGATCAAACCCATGGTCTTTGCGGGCCTCTACCCGGTCGAGGCCAGCCAGTACGAAGGGCTGCGGGACGCCCTGGAGAAACTGCGGCTTAACGATTCATCGTTCGTTCATGATCCGGAAACCTCCGTGGCTTTGGGCTTCGGTTTTCGTTGTGGCTTCCTCGGGTTACTCCACATGGAGATTATCCAGGAGCGGCTGGAGCGGGAGTTTAACCTCGACCTCATCACCACGGCGCCCAGCGTCCGTTACCGCCTGACGACCAAATCCGGCGAGGTGCTCTTTGTCGATAGCCCGACGAAGTTCCCTCCGCTCGGGGACATTGCCCAGATCGAAGAGCCGATCATCACCGCCATGATCATGACTCGGGCCGAGTATCTGGGCGGGATCCTGGCTCTGGTCGAGGAGAAACGGGGGGTGCAGAAGGGGTTTGAATACATCGCCGCGGATCGTGTGCTGCTGACCTACGAACTGCCTCTCAACGAGATCGTGCTGGATTTTTACGATCGCCTGAAGAGCGTTTCCCGTGGCTACGCGTCGCTCGACTACCACTTTTCGGGCTATCGGGCATCCGACCTCGTCAAGGTCGACCTCCTGGTGGCGGGCGAGCCGGTCGACGCGCTGTCGTTTATCTGCCATCGGGACCACGCTCAGGCCCGCGCCCGCGCCCTCTGCGAACGGATGCGCAGGCTGATCCCCCGCCAGCTCTTCGAGGTCGCAATTCAAGCCTCCATCGGCTCCAAGATTATCGCCCGCGAAAACGTGGCCCCGATTCGCAAGAATGTGCTGGCCAAGTGCTATGGCGGCGACGTGTCGCGCAAACGCAAACTGCTCGAAAAGCAGAAAGAAGGCAAGAAGCGCATGAAGCGCGTCGGGAGGGTTGACATCCCGCAGGAGGCCTTCTTGTCGGTTCTGAAAGTCGGTTCCTGAAGTTGTCCGGCCGTTTCACCCCTGGCTATAATGGGTGTCATGGACACGAAGGGAGGTTCAGTTGCCACTTTACGAATATTGCTGCTCGCAATGCGGGGTCCGCTTCGAAAAAATCCAGAAATTCTCTGATCCGCCGCTCGAGACCTGCGAACAGTGCGGCGGGAAGGTTGACCGCCTGCTGTCGACTCCCGCCATCCAGTTTAAGGGCACAGGCTGGTACGTCACCGACTACGCTCGCAAGACGCCGGCGGAATCGAGCGCCGCCCCGGCGGGTTCTTCCGACGGCAAGGGAGATCAAGCATCGCCGGCGAAAGCGGAGAAGAGCGACACCACGGCCGCGTCCAGCTCCAAAGAAAAAAAGGATTGATGATGGCCTCCGGCGGCGCGGGTCGCCTACAAGTCCAAGGATTTCAGATACTGCCGAAACCGCTCGCCCAGGTCGGGGCGTTTCAGGGCCATCTCGACGGTCGCCTGAAGAAAACCTAACTTGTCTCCGGCGTCGTATCGCTTGCCCTCGAAAATGAAGCCGTAAATCGGCTCCTTGACCAGCAGCCGGCGCAAAGCGTCGGTCAATTGGATTTCTCCTCCCGCGCCGCGCTTGGTAGCCGCCAGCTCCTGAAAAATGGCGGGGGTGAGAATGTAACGTCCGATGATCGCCAAGTCGGAGGGCGCTTTGGCCGGTGCAGGCTTCTCCACCATGTCGTCGATGCGGAAGAGGCGGCGATCCCACGAACGGTCACGGACAGGATGAGCCTTAATGATGCCGTAACTGGAAACCGCGCGTTTATCCACCTTCTGCACGGCCACCACGCTCCGGCCGTAACGCTCGAACACTTCCAGCATCTGTTTCAGGCAAGGAACCCGACTCTCGACGATGTCATCGGAAAGGAGAACTGCAAACGGCTCATCGTCCACCAAATCTTTCGCCATCAGGATGGCATGCCCGAGACCGAGCGCCTGCTTCTGGCGAACGTAGGTCATCTGGGTGAGCGCGGAGATGGCTCGGATTTGCCGGCGGAGTTCCCGCTGACCGCGCCCGGCCAGTTGATGTTCCAGCTCGAACGACACATCAAAATGATCCTCGATCGCGTCCTTGCCACGGCCCGTCACAAAGATAGCCATCGGAATGCCCGACCGTCCAACCTCTTCCACCGCGTACTGCACGAGCGGCTTGTCGACAATCGGCAACATTTCCTTGGGTTGGGCCTTGGTGGCGGGAAGAAACCGCGTGCCCAGGCCGGCCACCGGTAAGACCGCCTTGCGAACGCGCATCGGTTTGCCCGCCGGTCGGTCGGATCCCGTGTGAAGCATGAGCAGGTCATCTCCTCTAGCCCAGTCAGTTTAGCGTTCGGATCGCGGCGGCGTCAAAGCGGAAGTGGGAATGAAACTGGCGCGGTGAGCGCTGGAACGGCCGTTCAATGCTTGCCGGCCCCGCCGGCCTTGTGTGCTAGCATAATTCGGAGGGAAACGCATGCTGATCTTGGGGATCGAGTCGAGCTGTGACGAAACCGCCGCAGCCGTGGTGGCCGACGGCGACCGGATTCTTTCCAACGTCGTGGCTTCCCAGGCGCTCACCCACGAAAAGTACGGCGGCGTCGTCCCGGAGCTCGCCTCGCGCGAGCACTTGAGGAAGATTACACCGGTCGTCGACGAGGCTTGCCGCCAAGCCGGGACGGGCTTGTGCCAGGTTGACGCCATAGCCGTCACCGAGGGACCCGGGCTGATCGGATCGCTGCTGGTGGGTTTAACGTACGCCAAAGCTACCGCGCTCGCCCTGAACAAGCCGTTCATCGGCGTGAATCATCTGGAAGGCCACATTCATGCCGTTCTCCTTCAGAATCGGAGCGAGCGCCGCGCCGGCACGGCCGAGGCCGAGGCGCGATTTCCCAACGTGACGCTGGTCGTTTCGGGCGGCCACACTTGCTTGTTCCGAGTGGAAACCATCGAGCGGGACGGCTGTCCGCGCTTTTCATACCGGCGATTGGGCCAAACCCGAGACGACGCGGCCGGAGAGGCTTTTGATAAGGTCGCCAAACTCCTGGCCTTGGGCTATCCGGGCGGACCGGTGATTGATCGGCTGGCTAGCTCCGGCAATTCCCGGGCCGTCGACTTCGGGCGCGTCCGCCTGAAAGGTAATCCCTTGGATTTCAGCTTTAGCGGCTTAAAGACGGCGGTGCTGTACCGGCTTCGGGGCACGGACCTTCAGATCGAGGCCAGCGAGCGCCGGGCGTGGCTCAGCTCGCGGCGCGAGCAGGGCCGAGCCGTCTCTCCCCAGGAGCTGCGCGAGCGATGTTCGCAGGCCACCGTCGACTTGGTGGCGTCGTTCCAAGCCGCTGTCGTCGACGATCTGGTCGGACGCACACTGGCGGCGGCGGAGCAGGAAGGCGTCGAGTGCATTTTTGTGTCCGGCGGCGTCGCCTGCAACTCCCTCCTTCGCCGGCACTTCGCTGAAGCCGCCCAGCGAACTGGGCTCCCCGTCTTGTTCCCGTCCCCGGCACTTTCCACCGACAATGCCGCCATGATCGCCGCGGCAGGCTACTTCAAACTGCGGGCGGGTGAGTGCGCCGATCGCTCGCTGACCGCCCATGCCTCCTTTCCCCTCGGAGCCTGATGCGTCGCCACGGCGGGGCCGGGCGGGGCAGATTCCCCCGGCGCGCGTCCTTCCGCCGGAAAGCGGAGGCGGATCTGGCCGTCGCTGGCGCTGGCCGATAAGGGCTGACAGTTTGAATGAAACCGTGTAATCTGCGAGGTCTGCAGGTTGGCGATGCGCATCGGCGTCGACACGGGCGGTACGTTCACAGATTGCGTTGTCTTCTCGGGCTCTCGGCTCAGAATCCTGAAGGTGTTTTCCACCCCCGACGACGCCGCCCGCGCGATCATGGAGGGAGTTCGGCAACTGCGGGGCGGCGCGCCTGACTCCAGCCTCACTCTCATCCACGGCACGACCGTGGGGACCAACACCGTGCTCGAGCGCCGCGGCGCCCGGGTGGCGCTGGTGACGACGGCGGGCTTCGAAGACTTGATCGAAATCGGACGGCAGGCCCGGCCCAGCCTCTATGACTTGGACGTGCGGCGCGAACCGCCGCTGGTTCCCTCGTCGCGCCGCTTCGGCCTCCGCGAGCGCACGATCGCCGGCGGCCGGATTCTGGCTCCGCTCCTCCCCGCGGAATTGCGCCGCCTCGCCGCCCGCATTCACCGGTCACACGCCGAGTCCGTCGCCGTGTGTTTTCTCTTCTCCTTTGCCAACGGCGCGCCGGAGCGCGCGGTGGCGCGCGCGCTGCGCGGCCTGGGCCTGCCCGTCTCGGTGGCTTGCGAAATTCTGCCGGAGTTTCGGGAGTATGAGCGCTTATCCACCGTGGTCATCAACGCCTATATCGCTCCGCGCATGCGCCAATATCTGTCGCGCCTCTCGCCCGCCCTCCGGCAACCCCGCGACCGCATCTTTGTGATGCAGTCAAACGGCGGCATTACCCCGGCGGTGCGGGCGGCCCGCGAGCCCGTGCGCACGATTCTTTCCGGACCGGCCGGCGGCGTGGTGGCGGCAACGTGGTTGGCCCGCCAACTGGGCGTCCGCCAGGCCATCAGCTTCGACATGGGCGGAACGTCCTGCGACGTCTGTCTGATTGACGGCGAGCCCCGAACCACGCGCGAGACGACCCTCGCCGGCCTGCCCGTGGCCACGCCGGTGGTTGACGTGCACTCGGTCGGTGCCGGAGGAGGCTCCGTGGCGCGCCTCGATGTCGGCGGCGCTCTGCGCGTCGGACCAGAAAGCGCCGGAGCCTTCCCCGGACCCGCCTGTTACGGTCGCGGCGGATCCCAGCCGACCGTCACCGACGCCAACCTGCTGCTCGGCCGCCTCGATCCCGACTTCTTTCTCGGTGGAGTGTGGCGGCTGTCGTCCCGCGCCTCTCGACGAGTCATGGAGCAGTTTCTGCAGAACGGCAAAAGTACCCGGGCCCCCACCGAGTCCCGCTTCGAAACTCCCCTGGAACTGGCGCGAGCCATCATCCGCGTGGCGAACGCAACCATGGAAAGGGCGCTCCGCGTGATCTCGGTCGAGCGCGGTTATGATCCACGCGATTTCACCCTGATCGGCTTCGGCGGAGCGGCCGGGCTGCACGCCGCCGAGCTGGCCCGCAGTCTCGGGATGCGGCGGGTGGTAGTCCCGCGCCACCCCGGGGCGTTTTCGGCGCTGGGGGTTCTGGTCTCCGATATTGTGCGCGATAGTTGCCGGTCGGTGGTGGGAAGCTGGCCAACCGTGACGGCGGCGCAAATTTCGGATTCCGCCGCTTGGAGGCGGTTTTTAAGGCAACTCGAGCGCCACTTGGCTCGACTCGAAGCGGCCACGCGTGCCCAGCTTGACCGCGAGGGGTTCGCCGCCGAACGGGCCCGCGCGGAACGATTCTTGGATGTACGTTACGTCGGCCAAGCTTATGAGTTGACGATTCCCTGGACGCGCCGATTCCCCGAGCGGTTCCACGCGGAACACCAAAAAGCGTACGGCCACGCTTTGGCGGGACAGCCCCTGGAGATTGTCAACCTGCGTGTGCGGCTAACCTTGAAGACTCGCAAGCCGCGCCCCGATCTCGAGAACCATAGCCGGCGAACCCGTTGGCTTCCGGCCCGTTGGGCCGCCCAGATCAAGCCGGTGTGGTTTGACGATCGATTTTGGGAGACTCGGCTCTATGACCGCGAGCGCTTGCCAGCCGCCACGCGCCTCGCTGGCCCGGCCATCATCACCGAATACAGCTCGACGACCGTCGTTCCGCCCGACTTTGTCTGCCATGTCGATCGGATGGGCAACTTGATTCTCGCTCGCCGGTAGTTCCCCGGCTCTGAGACCGCCCCCCCCGCGTCAGGCCGTCGCGGTGCCTTGACAACCCGTTTCATGGCTCGTTAGCATGGGCGGGTGTGAGCCGATCGACTCGGCGCCAGCTCGATGAACGGTGCGCCTCGCTTCCCGACGTGACCAACTTCACCCAGACCTTCCGCCAGCGCGAGATCTTTTTGACCGGAGCCAACGGCTTCCTCGGCAAAGTCGTCCTGGCGCTTCTCCTCGACCGCTTCCCCGACGTCCGGCACGTCCACGTTTTGATCCGGCCCCGAAGAGGCGTTTCCGCCCCCGAACGCTTCGCGAAAGAGGTGCTGGCCTCCCCGGCTCTGGCTCCGGTGATCGATTCCCTGGTTCGCCAGCATGGCAGCACGTTTCTCCGCCATAAGATCACCGTCTGGCCGGGCGATATCAGCGAGGAACGCCTGGGCCTCGGCGCTGCGGACTACGACAGCCTGGCCGGGCGGGCGGCCGCGATCATCAATTGCGCCGGCCGCGTTGACTTCTTCCCTCCCTTGGACGAATCGTTTGAGCCCAATGTGGACGGCGTCGAGCGCATCGTGGCCGCAGCGAAACGCTGGCAAGCCAAGCTGATCCATATTTCCACCTGTTATGTGTGCGGCGAGGCCGACGGACTGGTTGAGGAATCGGAGCCGATCCTCGGGTTTTATCCGCGGCGCCAGGGCCGCGACGACACCAGCTTCAATCACGAGGAGGAACTGCGCTACTGCCGCGAGCGCATTCGCCGGATCACGCGTTCCGGCGAGTCGCGCGGCGCTCCCTCGGGGCGGCATCGCCGACAGGATGTCGTCCAGCGGCTGACGGCGCTGGGCCGGCAGCGCGCCGCGCACTGGGGCTGGGTGAACACGTACACCTACACCAAAAGCCTTGGCGAGCAGATCATCGCGGCGAGCGAGAATCTGGACTACGTTATCGTGCGGCCCGCCATCGTGGAAAGCGCTCTGCGCTTTCCCATCCCCGGCTGGATCGAAGGCGGACGCACCGCGGCTCCTCTTGTGCTCATGGCGCTGAACGGCCTGCAAGACTGGCCGGTGCGCCGCGACGCCCCGCTCGAAGTCGTGCCCGTGGACCTCGTGGCAGCCGCCATTCTGTCGGTGACCGCGCTGGCGCTCGAAGGCCACCGCCAGCGCCGCGTTTACCAGCTCGGCACCGCCGATGTGAACCCGATCGAGCTTGAGCCGCTGGTTAAGCTGCTCCATGCCGAAGCGCGGCGAGGTGCCGGCCGGCGAAGCCTGGCCAACAGCGAGGCGGGATTCCTTCTCAGCCGGCTGACGGCTGCGCCTGCCCTCCCTTTTCGCCGCTCGGTGCGTTTTGTTTCCCTCGAGCAGGCCCGGTCCCAGCGCGCGCAGTTGCAGGAACGTCTTCGCCGGATCGAAACGCTGATCTTCCAAACCAAAAAGCTGATGGAGGCCGCCCGGCTCCCCGGCCACCGACGGCTGGCGCAGTGGACGCGTACTCTCCGCGCCCTGGGACTGCAGGCCGCGTTTCGCGAACAGACCATCGAACAATACCTGCCCTTCCTGCTCCACAATCGCTACGTTTTCGAGGCCGAGAATATTCGCAGCGCCTACGCGCTGATGTCACCGAAAGACCGGCAGTTGCTGCCTTGGGACCCGGAAAATATCGACTGGAAACGATACTGGACCTTCAACCAAGTGCAGGGCATCCAGAAATGGGTGCAGCCGGAAGCCGTCAGACAATGGAGCTTCAAGATTTGAGCGGCGAGGACGCCGGCCGGCGACGCCGTGATCGCGCCCGGCCTCGTCCACCCGGGTGGAGACTTCGGCTCAAACCTCAACCTTCCGGTCGCGTTAGAGCTGAACTTTGCGGAGCCGGAGCGCGTTGGCGATCACCGACACCGAGCTGAAAGTCATGGCCGCGCTGGCGATGATCGGACTGAGCAACCGGCCGGAGAAAGGGTAAAGCACGCCGGCAGCGAGCGGAATGCCCACGGAATTGTAGGCAAAAGCGAAGAAGAGGTTTTGCCGGATGTTGCGCATGGTGGCGCGGCTGAGCCGCCGCGCTCGCACGATACCTCGCAGGTCTCCCTTCACCAGGGTCACGCCCGCGCTCGCCATCGCCACATCGGTGCCGGTTCCCATGGCGATGCCGACGTCGGCTTGGGCAAGGGCGGGCGCGTCATTGACTCCGTCGCCGGCCATCGCCACCACGCGGCCTTGGCTTTGCAGGCGCTTGACAATTTCAGCCTTGCGGTCGGGCGGCACCTCGGCTTCAAACTCGTCAATTCCCAGCTCGCGCGCGATGTTTTCGGCCGTCCGGCGATGGTCGCCGGTGAGCATGACGATGCGGAGACCCTCTTGATGGAGCAACCGGATGGCCTCGCGCGCCGACTCTTTCAGGGGGTCGGCCACGCCGATCAGGCCCGCCGCGCGCCCGTCAATGGCCGCCAAGACCACCGTCTCGCCCTGGCTCCGGAGCCGATCGGCCCGGCCCTCCCAATCCTCAACCGGAATGTGCAGCTCTTCCAGCCACGCCTCGGTGCCAACTACCACGGCGTGACCTTCCACCCGGCCGGAAGCACCCCTGCCGGTGACGGACTGAAAGTCTTCGACGGGCGCCAGCTCGAGCCGGCGTTCGAGGGCCGCCTGGACGATTGCGGCGGCCAGAGGGTGTTCGCTGGCCCGCTCGAGGCTGGCAACCAGCCGTAGCCATTCTTCGTCGCTCCGCCCGGGGGTGGCGACGATCGCCGTGACTCGGGGCTTGCCTTCGGTCAGCGTGCCGGTCTTATCAATCACCAGCGTGTCGACCTTTTCCAGAACTTCGAGCGCTTCGGCGCTCCGGATCAGCACACCCGCCATGGCGCCCCGCCCGGTGCCGACCATGATCGACATCGGCGTGGCCAAACCGAGCGCGCACGGGCAAGCGATGATCAGCACCGCGATGGCGTTGACCAGCGCGTGAGCCAGACGCGGGCTGGGCCCCCACAGTGCCCACACGACGAAGGTCACGACCGCCACCGCGATGACCGCCGGGACGAAGTAAGAAGAGACGACGTCCGCCAGTCGCTGGATGGGAGCCCGCGTGCGCTGCGCTTCGATCACCAGACGCACGATCTCGGCCAGCAGGGTATCGTTCCCGACGCGCTCGGCCCGCATGATAAAGCTACCCTTGCCGTTCACGGTTCCACCCGTGACCCAATCGCCCGCACGCTTGGCGGCGGGCATCGGCTCGCCGGTAATCATGGATTCGTCGACGGCGCTCGAACCCTCCAGAACCACACCGTCGACCGGAACCCGCTCGCCGGGCCGAACGCGGAGCCGGTCGCCCGGCCGAATCTCCTCGAGCGGCACGTCCTCTTCGGCGCCGTCCGCCCGCAACCGCCGGGCTGTCTTCGGAACCAGCTGGAGAAGGGCTTTGAGGGCGGTCGAGGTACGGCGGCGAGCCCGCAATTCCAACACTTGACCGAGCAGCACCAGCGTCGTAATGGCGGCGGAAGCCTCGAAGTAGACGGGCACCTGCCCGTGGCGGTCGCGGAACGCTGCCGGGAAGAGGCCGGGAATTAGGGTCGCTACCGTGCTGTATAGATAAGCCGTACCGGTCCCGATAGCAATCAGGGTGAACATATTGAGCCGGCGCCGGACGATGGATGCCCAACCTCGCTCGAAGAAAGGCCACCCACCCCAGACCACGACCGGCGTCGCCAACGCCAGTTCGATCCACTCGAACTGCTTTCCGCCCGCAGCCATACGCGGCATGCCGAGCACCAGGATGGGAAGGGTCAGGACCAGGCTTACCCAAAAGCGGCGGCCCATCGCCGCCAGTTCCGGATTCGCCTCCTCTCCCAGATCCCCGCCCCGGGGCTCGAGGGCCATCCCGCAGATCGGGCAAGAGCCGGGCCCGGGGCGCACAATTTGAGGGTGCATCGGGCACGTGTACAGGGGGCCCAGAGCAGGACTCCCGGCGCCGACCGCCTCTTGCGCCGCCTCCGGCAGGCTTTGGACCGGAGGTGGGGCGGCCCCAACGAAGCGCGCGGGTTCGGCTCGGAAACGCTCGAGGCAGCGGGAGTGGCAGAAGTAGTACGTTTCGCCCTCGTATTCGAACGATCCGGCGGCCATCGCCGGGTCGATCTTCATGTTGCACACGGGGTCGGTCGCCAAGGACTGCCGGCGGCCATGCTCGGGGCGAGTTGGGCTCATGGCGTATTGATGCGCGGGAGCGCGATTTGGTTTTCGACTGATCTGCCTGGCGGCTACGAAGGCGGCGCCGAACCGGTGGAGATCAGGGGCTCAGACTCTCGCGCGGGGTAAGGCGTCCAGCCGCCGTCGGCGCGCGGAAACCGAACATCCCGATAAAAGCGGCTAAAGACCAGAAACATTATGCCGATGGCGGCGAAGGCCAACACACTGCCCTCCGGGCCGACGCTGCCTCCGGTGAGCCAAGTGGGGCCGTGAAACGACGGATTCAGGAGGTGGCCGGGCAGCGTGGCGCCACTGTCGGGAACCCCGTAAATAAAGCTTTCGGCGTAGTCCCAACTCGCGTGCATCCCGATGGCAAACCAAAGGTTCCCGGTGTGGCGCACGGTGAGACACCAGAAGAGCCCGATCAGCGCAGCCGCCAAGGCACCCACCCGGTCTTCCCCGCCATTGCGGAGGTGGAGGGCACCGAAGGCCGCGGAAAGCAGGACGGCCGCCGGCCAGAATCCCATGCCTGTCGTCAAGGTAAACAGCGCATAGCCGCGGGTTGCAAACTCCTCGAAAATCCCCACCAGCAGAAAGACCGCGGCCCAGGCCACGGCGGAGACCAGGATGGTCTGGCCGTGAATGCCCACTTGGCCGAAGTCGAAGGCGTGGCTGACGTGCATCAGTTCGAGCACGGCGGTCAGAGCCAGAAAACCCCACAGCGCGCCCTGCCAGAAGCGGGAGCCGAAGGCCTCGCGCAGGGGCAAACCGTAATCGGCCAGCGAACGTCCTTCGAGCCCGGCCAGTATCCGGGCCGGCACCAGAACAGCCCCCACCAACGCTACCTGTTGCACCAGCCAGCGAGCCGGCATCAAGGAAGCGCTGCCCGCCAACGAGAACGCTGACAACAGACGAAAAAATATCCGGCCTAACACCAGCGCCATGCTGACGAAGGCCAACAGCCTCCAGCCAGCGCGGAGGCCGCCGGGTCCGACGAAGATGGAAAGTGGAAATTCCGGCCGGCGCTGACCGGAAGAGGCGGACTGGTCGACAACATTCAGCCGGTCGACCTCGCGTCGAGGGTTCGGATTGTCCATAGCGTTCTCCGTTACCGATTCTGTACTGTCACGTCAGCCCTGGCGGCCAATCTGCTTATAAATCATTCGCCTCGAGGCGCGCAACCCGGACGCCGTCGAACGGCGGCAAGGCGGCGAGAGGGGAGCCCCGCTATGGCCTCGGGCGCCCGCGGCCGCAACCACTCAACTGTTACCAGTCCTTCCGAAGGAGCGATGGGAATTTTCTCATCCGCAGCCAGTGGGTCAGGTTTTCGCCGATCCGATTTCACCCTGGCCCGCCGATCATCAAGGCTCGGCCCATCTCTTTCCCCTCTCCGAGTGCCGATAGATCAGGCGAGGGTTCAGAACGACCGGCGCGGCGCGGCGGGCCGGAGATGGCAACCTGCAAAGTGCGCCGGTTGCATCGATATTTTTGGAAGAGTAAGTTAAAGGAAGAGGTCACCGATATGAAGCGGAACCATCGATTCTCAACCCCATGGCTTGGCCTCGGTGCCGGCATTTTGGTCGCTTTGAGCCTCGACGGAGCCCAGGTCCCGGCGGCCGCGCCGCCCTCCGGCCAAGTGGACATCCTGCATCAGCCTTCTCTGGGGGAAATCGCGCGCAAGTTGCGCGCGGAGCGCGCTCAGCAGCACGAACAGCCGGCCAAGGTCTACACGAACGACAACCTTCCCACCCGCGATTCCGGACTGAGCATCATCGGGTCATCAGCTCCGGCGCCTGGTGCGCCCGGCGCCGCGGGCGAAAGCTTGTCCCCTCACGGGGAGACCTACTATCGCAACAAGATGAATGAGCTGAGGCAGCGCCTGGAGACGGATCAACGCGAACTGGCCGTATTGCAGCAGGAACTCGGCAACAACCAAATCCAGTACTATCCGAACCCGAACGAGACGCTCCAGCAAGAGTACTCCCGCTCGGATATCGCCAAGCTCCAGCAGCAAATCGCGGAGAAGCAGAGGCAAGTGGCAGCGGACGAAAAGGCCATTTCGGATCTGGCGGACCAACTCCGCCGCGAGGGCGGCGAACCCGGCTGGTTGCGGGAAGGCCCGACGATCGAGGCGACCGGGTCGCCGGCAGCAGGATCTGCTGCTCCCGCCCCGCAGCCCACCGAAGCCCAGAAGAAAAGCCGCGAGTATTGGCAGGGCCGCTTCCGCGAGGCTCGCGCGGCCCTCGCCCAAGCTCAGGAACAAAGAAATCTTACGGAGGACGAGCTGCAACTGCTGAAGAGCCAGCAGGCTCACGAGGCGGCCGACGCCGCTGCCGCCGCCACCCTTCAGGCCAGGATCGACGCGAAACAATTTGAGCTGGACCAAAGGCAGGCCGCAGTCGAGAAAGCTCAGCGCGCCTTGGACGAACTCGAGAAGGAGTTCCGCGAGAGCGGCGCCCCGCCGGATTGGAGCCGCACGGATTGAGCCTGGCCAGCCGCCTTAGCGCCGTCATCTCTCTGCGGCCAGCCCTTCCCACCGAGCGGTGCCGAAGGCGGATCCCGGCCGGCAGCCCCCGAATTTACCGCTCGAAGGCCGGAGCCGGTTCGGGGACGGCGGCGCCGTCCTTGCGCGGATCCGAAGCGCCGTAATTGACTCCGGCGGCCGAATCGTGGAGCACGGCTTGGCCGCCGCCCATCGGGGTGGCAAAGTCACCGCGCTCGATCAGCCGGTGACCTCGCGCGACCAGCGCCTGCCGCACGGAAGCCGGCACGCGGGCTTCGATGAGAAAGTCGCAGCCTCCGAAATCGAGTTTGGTGAAACGCGGGGCCTCGAGCGCCGCCTGGATGTTCAAACCGCCGTCGGCGAGGTTGGAGACAAATTGCGCATGGGCCTGCGCCTGATTCAGCCCGCCCATGATGCCAAAGCCGATGTGGAGACTCCCCTTCTCCATGAAGGCGGGAATGATGGTGTGAAAAGGCCGCTTGTGTCCCGCCAGCACGTCCGGATGGCCCCCCTCCAGCACGAATAAGGCGCCGCGATTCTGCAGCGTAAAGCCAAACCCGTCGACGCCGATGCCGGAGCCGAAGCCTTCGTAGAGGCTCTGGATCAGGGAAACGATATTCCCCTCGCGGTCGACGGCGGACAGATATGTCGTATCCGTACCGAAACGCTGCGGCTCACCGGGCGAGACGTCACAGTGGGCGCGGCCCAGGTCGATCGACTTGGCCCGCTCGGCGGCATAAGCCTTTGAGATGATCGCCGCCACAGGAATCCGGGCAAATCGCGGATCGCCGTCGTAGCGCCGCAGATCCTGGTAAGCAAGCTTCTGGGCCTCCATCTTGACGTGTAGAGCGTCGGCACTCATGAATCCCCACGCCGCGAGCGGGAAGCGCTCGAAAATATTGAGCATTTCCAGCGCCGCCATGCCTTGGCTGTTCGGAGGCATCTCGTAGACCGTCCAGCCGCGATAGGTCGTCGAAATGGGATCGACCCACTCAGGCTTAAAATCCGCCAGGTCTTCCGCCGTCATCACGCCGCCCAACCGCTCCGAGGTCCGCAGAATGGCCTGCGCAATCTCACCGCGATAAACGGCGTCCGCACCGCGCGAAGCCACCAGCTCGAGGGCGCGCGCATACTGGGGATTCCGAAACACGGCGCCGGCGTCGGGCGGCGCGCCGTTGACCAGAAACACCCGGCTCGCGTTCGGATCGGCGGCCAACTTGGCGCGGTCCGCCTTCCAGTAAGCACTGATGAATTCCGTCACCGGAAATCCGTTCTTGGCGTAGTAAATGGCGGGCTGGAACAGATCCGACCACGGCAGCCGTCCAAATCGCCGGTGCAGCGCCTCCCAGCCGCGCACGGCGCCGGGTACCGTCACCGACAAGATGCCGCTCGCCGGCATTTGCGCAAAACCCTTCGCCCGCAGGAACTCGGGTGTTAGCCTCTCCGGCGCCCAGCCGCTTGCGTTCAGTCCGGTGAGATGGCCGCTCCTCGCATCCCACTCGATGGCGAAAAGGTCTCCGCCAATCCCGTTGTTCATCGGCTCGACCACACCGAGAACAGCATTCGCCGCGATGGCCGCGTCGGCAGCCGAACCGCCGCGAGCCAGGATTTGGGCACCGGCTTGGGAGGCCAGCGTCTGGCTGGTGGCGACGATGCCGAGACGCGTGATGGTCATCGACCGCGCCTGCGAACGGTCCAAGGGATGCTCGGAGGGCTGGCCGCCAGCCGCCGAACTATAGAACGAGGCCATGCCGACACAGACCAGCAGAAACGTGGATGGTCGCATCGCCCGGCAGTTTACAAAGGGACGCAAGGAATGGCAAGTTGAGAGATGGGCCCGGAGCCTCGGCGGCCTTCCGTCACCGAACCCTCAACAGATTCAGCCGCCCGCAACCGGTTCCGAGCGGGGTACGGAACGGGGGACACTCAGACCGGAAGCGAGCGGCTGAAACCCGGAAAACGCTAGTTATTCGCTATCGTCACCGGCTCGCGCAGCACAAAACGCAAGCGAGTCTCGGGAGGGAGGTAAATATCCTTTTTGCCAGTCGCATACGCCGTCGCGGTGCCACCGCCGGCTCCAATGCCGGCTCCGATGGCCGCGCCCTTGCCATGTCCGACCAGCGCGCCGATCAAGGCTCCCGCACCCGCCGCCCCGCCGATCCACTCGGCATCGCGCTTCTTGTGCGACGCCCCACGCCAGCGGCGCTCGGACGTGACCACAGCGTACGACTTCCCCGCCACCTCTACGGCGGTCAGCGTGACGGCCAGTTCGGCGGGCGTTCGCAAATGCCCGGACGGCCGAGCTACCAAAACCTTACCCGTCACGACGGCACCCCGGGGCACGGCAACCATGCCGTTGGCCATGAGGGGCTCGGCCAGGGTCGCTCGAAAGGTCTCCCCGCTCCTGTCCTGCGCGGAGCCGATCGGGTCCGTCAGCCGAACATCAATGAGTGTCCCTGCCCGGATGGTCACGCGCGACCGGCTTTGCTGGGCGACCGGCCGAATCGGGCTGGCCGAGCGGGCCTCCGCCTCGCCGCCTGCATTTTCCACGGAATTTCCATCGAGCGATTCGCCGCTTGGGCCCGTAGTCTGGCGGCACCCCGCGGCGGCCAGGAGCGCCGCTATCATCGCCGTGGTGAGGAGAATTCGAGAAGGCTTCATGTCGATACTCATCGATTTCCGAACCAGGCTAGCACTCGAGACCACCTCGGTATCCCTGGTTCCTAAATCCGAGCTCTTTCCAATAGCACGTCAGTTGCCAGCTCCCAACCATCTCGGATAACTGAGGTCACACCAATGAGATAGCCTCAAGGGCGCGAGGGCGCGCTGAACGGGGCCGGAGGAGCAATCTTGCTCGGGCCATGTAGAAAATGCCGCGCAGAGTCCTGCTTCTCTCTAGCGGTCAGTCGCCGGCCGCTCCAGGACAATACCCGGCGGACGGGGCGCCGGAGCAAATACGAAGGGCCGCAGGAACTGCGGCCCTTCGCGTGCTATCTAGATGGTTCAGTGAGATTATCTACCGGATGAGCTAGCCTTGGCCTTCGACTTCGCAGCCGGCGCTTCCTTCACCGACTCGACCGTAATCGTGTCGCCCTTGATCGTTCCCGTGAC
This sequence comes from Acidobacteriota bacterium, assembly GCA_902812365.1. Classification (GTDB taxonomy): domain Bacteria; phylum Acidobacteriota; class Terriglobia; order UBA7540; family UBA7540; genus CADDZC01. Next base: position 33,670 of record CADDZC010000042.1, read on the forward strand.
CACAACCTTCTTCCCAGCCAGGTCCGATGAAATTTTGTCTTGCGGATCCAGCTGGTACACCTTCTTGCCGCGGCCAACTAGGACATATTTCGACCCGCCCGAAACGCACTTGGCCACGCACTGGGCAGCCTCAGCGCTGGCTGTGGCGTGCTTGGCTCCGCACATGCTGTCGCTAATCACCCCGGTCCGCTGGCTGGCCCAACCGAGACAGCCAAACGCCAACACCGTGGCGGCTAACATCAAAAGTCGCTTTTGCGTCATTGTTCCTCCTTTTGGTAGATGACCGTAGACGAGTCCTTCTGCGAACACCCCGTCGTGCTTGCCACGCCCGGGGGCGCGGTCAGCCAACTTCCGGCCCCGAACGCCCAAGTCGCGACTAACAACTAACATTAAGATGATACACCCGCGACCTCCAAAACTCAACTTTACCGCGAACCCGTCCTGAGCCGGCCGTCCGACTTCCGGGACGACGCCGCCTCCGGAGGGCGGCTCCGGGAGATTCACCCGCGTCCGGGCACTTCGGCAAGACGTGCGGACGGGCTGGACGCCGCCAGCGCGGCCCTCGAGTTTGGGTACGAAAGTGCCAGCCACTTCAACCGCGAATACAAACGCTTCTTCGGCCAGACATTCGGGACTTCCTGGCGGCACGGACAACAGCCGCTTGACCTTTCCTCCCCCAGGGGACGGACGTAGATCGCTGTTACCCGCGGCCGCACCCTCTCGACATTCGCCGATCTCCGAAGCGCTCCGGTTCACAGGAGATAGGCTGGGAGTGGCGGGCGAGTTTTGCGCCCGGTGGCCCTAGGATCGTTCGCCAGCGGCGGGTAGCTACCACCCCCCTGGCTCGGCCCGTCG
>CADDZC010000043.1 GCA_902812365.1 Acidobacteriota bacterium
TTGGTGTAAGTGATTGAAAACAGGAGGGGAGAAAAGACAGGCGAGGGGCGGGGCGCGGGACAAAGCCACTAGGTTGATGAAAATCAACAGGATAGCTATTTTGTAGCCGAATCCGATCCCGTCCCGCCTTCCATCCCACTTCGACGCCGGCTCGATGACGGAAAATTTGTTGGTGCGAAAGCGAGGAAGGTGTAAGGTGGTTCGTCGCACGGCGGCCAAGACCAAATGCCTTCAAGATAGGAGCGTGCACCCGCTGAAGAAGGTAACCCCGACCAAGGAGCAGCCCGGAGCAGTATTGGGAAGGCGAGTCCATGCGGAATTTTGTGACGCCGCCGGAGGCGCTGCCGTTCGACGGCTGGGCTGCGGGAGCCTGGCTCCTTTTGTGAGCTGGAAGGCCAGCGGGCTGCTTCCGGTCTTATCCCAATCGAGGAAAGACTATGACACGTGCTGTGTTGCGGACGAGCCTGGCAGCGCTTCTGCTCACCTGTGCGGTTCGCACGCCTGCGCAAAACGCTGCTGCGCCGAAGGGTACGATCGCGATTCGGGCGAGCCGGGTGCTGGACGTCAAGATGGGGCAATATCGCGCCAGCCAGATTATTGTGATCGAAGGGGAGCGCATCCAGGAGATCGGAGACGCAGCGGAGATCGAGTCCCACATTCCGCCGGGCGCCCAGGTGATCGACCTGGGAAGAGCCACAGTGCTGCCCGGCCTTATTGACTGCCACACCCACCTGACGATGTCGCCGTACCTCGGAGCGTACCGGGCGCTCAGCCTTTCGGTGCCCCGCGAGGCGCTGCTCGGGGCCCGCAATGCGCGGGCAACGCTCGAGGCCGGCTTCACGACGGTGCGCAACGTCGGCGCCCGGGGCTTCGCCGACGTGGCTCTGCGCGACGCCATCAACGCCGGGGACGTGCCGGGTCCGCGCATGCTGGTCTCGGGCCCGCCGCTCTCGATTACCGGCGGCCATGGCGATATCAACCTGCTCGCGCCGGAATTTGACGCCAGCGCCGACGGGGTGGCCGATAGCGTGCCGGCGGTCATCGCGAAAGTCCGCTGGGACATCAAGTACGGCGCCGATGTGATCAAGTTCATGGCCTCGGGCGGCGTGCTCTCGAAGGGCGACAACCCGGCGCTTGAGCAATACAGCCCCGAGGAGATGCGCGCCATCGTCGCCACCGCTCACGGGCTCGGCCGCAAGGTGGCGGCCCACGCTCACAGCGCCATCGCCATCCGCGACGCCGCCGAAGCGGGCGTCGATTCCATCGAGCATGGCAGCTTCATTGATGCGGATGGCATCCGCGCCATGAAGCAGCACGGCACTTACCTCGTCCCTACGCTCTACCTGATGGACTGGTTCATGGAGAACTACCCGAAGATGGAACTCACCGAGGACATGATCGAGAAAGCCAGGGTGGTGATGCCGGCGGCGCGGCAGAACGTCGCGCGGGCCTTCCGCGAAGGCGTCAGGGTGGCATTCGGCACGGATGCGGCGGTCTATCCGCACGGGCTGAATGCTCACGAGTTTCCGGTGATGGTCAAGCTGGGGCTGACGCCGCTTCAGGCCATCCAGGCGGCTACCATGAACGCCGCCGACCTGCTCGGCTGGCCGGACCGCGTGGGAACGCTCGAGCCGGGCAAGCTCGCCGACCTGATCGCGGTCGAGGGCGATCCGCTGGCCGACCCAAGCGTCCTCGAGAACGTGAAGTTTGTGATGAAGGGCGGCGTGGTTTATAAGAATCAGACGGCGCGGTGACGCTGCTCGGACCACTCCTTCGTTCCCTTCCGGGTTCAGGAAGCGGTGAGGCAGCATCGAAACTTCAGCTTGAAAGGCAAGCGCGCAGTGAAATCAATCCGCGGAGGAGAAGCTCAGTGCGACGAAGACTAATCCTAGCGATGTGGGCAGCGCTGCTGCCTTGGCCAGTTCTTTCAGCTCCGCTTCAAGCCGTAAAGGCGCGGCCGGAAATGGCGGGTGCGATCACCGCCCGGCCTGAGGAAGTCGGCCTGTCGTCCGAGCGCCTCGACCGTATCGCCAGCGCGATCCAGCGCAGCATCGACGAGGGCAGAATCGCCGGCGCCGTCAGCCTGGTGGCCCGCCAGGGCAAGATTGTTTACTTTAAGGCCGCGGGCATGGCCAATCGGGAAACCAAAACGCCGATGCGGACGGACGCCATCTTCCGCATCTGCTCGATGAGCAAGCCGATCACCAGCGTCGCGGTGATGATGCTCTATGAAGAGGGGCGGTTCACGCTGAACGAGCCGGTCTCCGACTTCATCCCCGAGTTTAAAAACGTGAAGGTGCTCGATCCGCCCTGGCCGCAGGATAAGACGTCGCCTCCCGGCGCCACGGTGCCGGCCAAGCGCCCCATCACCATACGCCACCTCCTCACCCACACCTCCGGCTTGACCTACCAGTGGAATCCGCGCCTTGGGAAGGCTTACATCGACGCGGGCATTGGCGCGGGGCTGCTGCAACAACCGGGGACGATCGGGGAGGCGGTGAAGAAGCTGGCCGGAATACCCCTCCTGTTCCAACCCGGCGACCTTTGGGAATATAGCCTGGCGGATGACGTGCTCGGCTACCTCGTCGAGGTCGTCTCGGGCATGCCGCTCGACCGCTTCCTCGAGGAGCGCATCTTCAAACCGCTCGGCATGAAAGACACCGAGTTTTTCCTCCCCCCAGAGAAGGTAGGCCGGCTCGCCACGGCTTACACGTATGACCCCGAGAAGGGACTGCAGCCGATTCTGGATGGCCAGACGGTGAGGGAGGGCCAGTTCTCCTATTCGGCGGACTATCCCTACCGCGGCCCGCGTACTTACTTTTCAGGCGGCGGAGGGCTCTGTTCGACAGCGCAGGACTACTACCGGTTCTGCCAGATGCTGCTGAATGGCGGCGAGCTCGGCGGCACGCGCCTGCTCAGCCGGAAATCTATCGAGCTGATCAGCCAGAATCACGTGCAGGGCAAAGCGGACGATTTGGGTTACGGCCTCGGCTTCGGCGTGATCAGCGAGCCGAAGTTTCTCACCGAGCTCGGCTCCTTGGGTTCGTATTACTGGGGCGGCTTCTATTACACCTCCTTTGTGATTGACCCGAAGGAGGACATGGTGGTCGTCTTCATGGCGCAGCTCCACCCAACGGGCGGGCTCGATCTCGACCGCAAGGCGATCCTGCTGCCCTACCAGGCGATCATGAGGTAGCATCGGCTTCGCGGCGGCGCCGGAGGAGCTCGGCGAAAGGAGATCTCTCGGAGTCCGTTCACTGGGCGCAGGGAAGGAAAGAGGCGGGCAGAATGGAAGGCGATGGGCCCGACTCTTCATCCGCCGCTTGGGGGTTCGACGGCCTCACGGCTCACCCTCCGGCCCGTTCTAAACCGATTGGGTGAGTCGATGATGGGCGCCGTCGAAGGCTTGAGATCGGCCCGAGAGGGCTTGCTCATGACGCGAGGAAGCCGGAGCTACCCGCCGGCGGCTTGCGGCTCGGCGATGTGCGTGGCGAGAAGGATGGCGACCAGGGCGGTCATCCCGGCGCACAAGCTCGTCACCGCCAGGTAACCGTGGCGCTCGTAAAGGAATCCACCGATGAAAACGGCTGCGCCGATGCCGAGTTGCGAACAGATATTGCGCAGCGCCACGAAGGATCCCCGTTCGTTGGCGGGGACCATCTCCGTCACCAGCGCCGTGATGGGGCCCTGCCGAACCGCGACTCCGACGCCCACCGCGCCCACGGCGGCCAGCAGCCCGGCTCCCCACGGCAGAAGCGGCACCAAGAGCAGGGCCGGCGCCAAGAAAACATTGCTCGAAATTGACACCCAGCGCTTGCCAAAACGATCGGAAAGCGCGCCTCCAGCCGGGGAGCTGATCACGGCCAAGCCGCCCCCGAGGGCAAAAACCAGGCCAATGGCTGTCGTCGAGAGGCCAAAGCTGCGCTGCAGCCACGCGCCCAGATAAGTGAGGAAACTGACAAGGCCGCCGGAAACCAGAAACGCAATACCGAGCATGGCGGAGGTATCCCGGCGGGCGAGGAAGGCCCGAAAGATCCGCCATGTTTCCCCGAGTTTCTGCGGAGTCGAGTGGGCGGCGACGCGATCCTCAGGCAAGGTGAGGGAGGCCGCCGCCGTCAGAGCGCCCAACACCGTGAAACCGAGGAAGACGCGACGCCAGCCCGCCCGATCCGCCATCAGCCCGGCGAGCGGAACAGCCAGAGGAGCCGCAAAATAGGCCGTCGAGATCCAACCCATGGCCTTGCCTCGCACCCGATAGATGAACCAGTCACCGGCAAACGCGATCGCGCACGTGGACAGGGATCCGGCCGCCAGCCCCGTCAAGGCCCGTGCCGCGGCCAGGCCCGTGAAACTGGATACCCCGGCGGCTGCCGCCGAGGCCAGAGCAAACAGGAGCGCGCCACCGCGCAGGAACGGACGCCGGCCGTAGCGGTCCGACAGCGACCCGACGAAAAAGGAGGCCAGCGCCGCCGCCAGAGAGTAGAACACCACGAGCAGACCGACGGTCTGGACCGTCTGGTGCAGAGAGGCGCCGATGAGCGGGAACAGCGCCGGGAGCACTTGGTTATCGGCCAGGCCTAAAAACAAGAGGGAGAAAAGATCGACGATGACAAGGAAATCCATAAAGACGTCCGGTCATCAGCGCCGGGGCCCCATTGCTGGCCCGCCGTACGGCCGCCCGCCCGTGCATTCCCTGGCCGGCCGGCTCCCTGGGTTATTCAAAGTGATGGAGATCGAGCTTGATGGCGGCCCGGTCGGACATGTCCATCACGCCCGCGGCCGCAATGCCAATGGCCACCACCAGCGCATCGCTGATCTCTTGTTTGGTTGCGCCCACTTCGAGGGCTTTTTTGATGTGGCCCTCCAGGCACCCTTCGCACTTGGCGACGGCGGAGGCGGCGACGGCAATCAGCTCCTTGGTTTTCAAGTCGAGCGCGGTCGGCGTAAAGTAGCTCTCCTTGTAAAACTTCTTGTAAATCTCGCGGAACCGCGGCTCGACCATGCTCATCGAGGGCGGAGTTTTCTTGGCCATGGTTTGGATATCATCGTCACTCATACTGGCGGCGCTCCTCGTCAGGCGGAATCACTTATCAGTTGCCGAAATGCCGTGTCGAGTTGCCCTCAGGAGCCCGATTTTCTCGTTTCCGACCGGCCGGAGCCGCCCGGCGGCACTGGGCAGCTTCGGACTATAACACGAGCACGCCCGGGCATTCATCTCGCCAGCCGGAGCGGCGAGGAGCCGGATGCCCGCTCCGGCTACGGCCTCAGAGGCCTGACGCGAGCCGGCGAGGAAGCGATTTCGGCCGCGGCGGCGCGCTCGGCGGGCAGGACTTCGGGAATTTCGAAATGAATGGTTGTGCCCTTGCCCGGTTGGCTGTCGATTTGCAAGCGGAATTCGTGTCCATAGAGCACCTTCAGCCGCTCGCTGACATTGCGGATGCCGATGCCGGATTCATACATCCCAGAACGTTTTTCAGGCGCGATGCCCACGCCGTCATCGCTGACCTCGATCATCAGCCGGCCGTTTCGGCGGTGGGCGCGCAGCGTAATGGTGCCGCCTTCCACCTTGGGTCCGATGCCGTGTCGAATGGCGTTCTCGACCAGAGGCTGCAGAATCATGCTGGGCACCATGGCGTCATAAGTATCGGGGTCGATCTCTTTGCGGACCTCGAGCTTGTCGCTTCCGAAACGGACGACTTCAATCGAGAGATAATCGTCAATAAAATCCAGCTCCTGGCGCAGGGGAAGAAAGTGGGCCTGGACTTTGAGGCGGCGGCGGAGAATGTTCGAGAGCTTGAGCAGCACCGTGCGGGCCGTATCAGGATCAAAGCGGATGAGCGAGGAGACGGTATTGAGGGTATTAAAAAGGAAGTGGGGATTGATCTGGCTAATCAGGGCGTCCACGCGGGCCTGCATCAGGGCTCGCTCCTGGTCTTCCAGCTTCTGCTCGATGCGCGTGTTGTTCCAGATGCGGATGGGCAGCCCCACTCCGATCAGGGTTCCCAGCACAATCAGCGTCTCGGTGAGCGGGGCGAGGGGGCGAGGAGAATCCAGCGCGAAGAGGAGCTTCCCGTTGACCAGCCGGCTCACCGTCATGCGCGCCAGTTCCAGCAGCGCGCAAATCAGAGCGAACAAGACCTGCCAGTCCAGGGCGGGGCGGCGGAACCGCCACCGGATGGAGCGGAATAAAGCGAGATCGATGAAGGGAGAGAATTTCCAGATGGCTTCTTTGTCGGGGCAAACCCAGCGTGCCGAACCGGCCACCAAAGCGTAGAGCACGGCCATGGGCGCGGCGAGAATCTCATGCTGGGGCAGCAGGACGGCGGGCAGGCTGACCATCATTCCCGTAACCAAGCCCACGATGGTGCCGCCTAACAGCCCCGCCAGCACGGTGATTTCCAGGCTCAAGTCCGCGCCTTCGTATCCAGCCAGCAGCCGGGTAAAGACGCCCAGCATGAACGGGAAGCCCAGAAAGGCCGCAAACAGAAGTTTCTGCTGGGGCGTCCTCTGCTCCACAAAGATCAGGCGCCGAAAGCGCCCGAAGCGGGCGATGATGCTGGCCAGCGAGGCAATGACCCCCAGCTTGATCAGCAGCGTGACGAGAACTTGCGTGGTTGGGCTGGTTACACTCGGGTGCATCGGGCGACTGGGCCGGCTGATTAAGGCCGGGGGCGCGCCGGCCGAACCTCTTCAGGGCCGGCTCCGCCTCCGACAAAGTGTACCACTTCGAGCCGGTCACCCGGCAGAACCGGGGTCACCGGCCACTGACGACGGGGCACGAGCTCGAGATTGCGCTCCACCGCCACCTGATCGGCAGGCAGCTCCAGCCATTCGATTAGACGAGCCAGAGTCAGATCCTTCGGGACCTGCCGCTCCTCTCCGTTTAGCCGGACGACGATCAGCAGATCGCTGGTGCCGTTGGCCGATCCTTCAGGCATACCCAGAGCTTCCCCTCGACGATCGACATTTTAGGATATCCTGGAGGCGACGGGGAGGAAAGATTGGGGCCGGTTGCAGGCCGGTTGACAGCGCTGCAACAGAGCTCATAACGTGACGATGTCGGCTGGGATGGCACAGCGACCAGGATGAGGACCGAGAGCGAACTGCGACGGGATATCGTGGAGGTGGGCCGGTGGATTCACCGCCAGGGATTGGTGTCAGGTTATGACGGCAATATTTCCGCCCGACTCGACCGGCACCGCATTCTCGCCACACCCACCACGATCTCCAAGGGCATGATGCAGCCGGACGACTTGGTTATTGTCGACTATGACGGCCAGAAGATTTCTGGCCATCGCCATGTGACCAGCGAGATCGCCATGCATCTGCTGATCTACCGGCGCCGCCCCGACGTCAACGCCGTCGTTCATGCCCACCCCCCGACCGCCACCGGTTACGCCGCCGCCGGCCTGCCGCTCAACAAAGCGTTAGTGTCGGAGGTGGTCCTCTCCTTCGGATGCATTCCTCTCGCCCCTTACGGGACGCCTGGAACGGCCGAGCTTACGGAAGCCCTCGCGCCCTTGGTTGCCACCTTTGACGCCATTTTGATGGCCAATCACGGGGTTGTCACCTTCGGTGCCGACCTGATGCGCGCTTATCTGCGCATGGAAACGGTCGAGCATTTTGCCAAGATTTCGCTCGTCACGGAGCTGCTCGGCCGTCAGGCCTTGCTCTCCTCGGCGGAAGTCGATAAACTGCTGGCGGCACGAGCCAGTTACTTCGGCGCTGGAACGCCGGCGATCGAGCGCAGTGCGGTTTGCCCGGTCACGGGGGGCGAAGCCGGACGATCGGAGCGGTTTTGGGTCTCGCGGGAGGAACTGGAAGAGCTGGTGGCCGAAGCCAGTCGAAGGTCAAACGCCCAGAGTTGAGACCGGCGGGCGGGAGAGCGGGGCGAGCGGGCAGGGGGCGTGATTTTTGACCTGTCCTTCGGAGGTGTTGATGGGTGAAGCTTTGGGCATGATTGAAACGCGGGGTCTGGTGGCCATGATCGAAGCCTCCGACGCGATGGTGAAAGCGGCCAAGGTGACATTGGTAGGCTGGGAGAAGATTGGCTCGGGTTATGTCACGGCGCTCGTTCGGGGTGACGTGGCTGCCGTGAAAGCGGCGACTGACGCTGGCGCGGCTGCCGCCCGGCGGGTCGGCGAACTGATCGCCGTCCATGTGATTCCGCGGCCCCACCCGAGCCTCGAAGATACGCTGCCGATTGGGCGAGCCGACCAGTAGCCGGCCGTCGGCACCCCGTGCTCGGTTGGAGGTCGCGTCCACGCCGAGTTCTGCCGGCAGGGTGGAGGCTGCGGGAGGACGAACAGGCGAGCGGAAAACAACCCGCGGGCCCTTCTCTGATGGGGATCAATTTTTATGTTATTAGCCCGGGTCGTCGGGACGGTGGTGGCAACCCGAAAGGATCCCCGCCTTGAGGGTAAAAAACTCTTGATCGTCACGCCGCTCACTGCCGAACAGGTCGAGAGCGGCAAAGAGGCTGATGCGCCTGGCCAAGCCAGCTACCTCGTGGCCGTGGATACCGTGGACGCCGGTTACCGGGAAACGGTGATCATTGTTCAAGGCAGCTCGGCGCGCATGGCGTCAACGTGCAAGGACTGTCCCGTCGATACCGCCATCGTGGGAATTGTGGACACGGTCACATTGGGAGGCGGGTAGGCCTTGCTGGTGAGTTCCTCAATGGGAGGCCGGCCGGGTTCGCGCGGATCATTTCGCCGGTCGGGAGCAACGCTGTGTTTCTCGCGCGCGTCGTCGGCACGGTTGTTTCGACGGTCAAAGACCCTTCGCTGGAGAGCAAAAAGATTCTCGTTATTCAGCCTCTCGACCGAAGCGGCCAGGACCAGGGTGCGAAACTGATCGCGCTCGACAGTGTGGGAGCAGGAGCCGGTGAGATCGTCTATTACTGCCGTGGCCGCGAGGCCAGCTTTCCCTGGTACCCGGATGAAGTGGCAACGGAGGCGACGATCGTGGGCATTGTGGACAGGATCGACGGAGTACGCTGAGACTGGAAATCGCCGAATCAGCCCTGAACTTGGCGAGTTGAAAGTGCAAAAAGATGCTGATGGGTAAGGTCGTGGGCGACATTGTCGCCACGCAAAAGGCTGCGAGCCACAGCGGTCGGAAGATTCTTATCGTACAGCCGCTTCATCTCGACGGCACCGAGCGGGGTGAGGCGGTGCTGGCTCTCGATGCTGTGGACGCCGGCTTGGGTGACCACGTGCTGGTGGTTACCGAAGGCTGGAGCGCCACGAGTGCCGTCGGGCGCGAGCATGCTCCGATCGATATGGCGATCGTCGGGATTATTGATTCGGTCGCGCTTGGTTCTTGATCGGGTTGTGTCCTATGAAACTGAGTTGGCTCCGACTGCTGGCGCTCCTTTGGCTCGGCTGGTACATTAGCGGGCCGTTGTGCGAAACGGTGGACACCTGGGACGCGCCTCACGAGGAGCTTCGAGATCTCGCTTTCAATGCCGGCGGAGCGCTCGGCTTGATGGCGGCGGCCTTCTCCGCGGGAGCGGCGGTGCTGCGGCGGAAGGTACGCCAGCTCTGCCGCGCTGCCGCGCGCTGCCGCCGCCGCGCGCCGTGCCGCGGGGCGTCCCTGGTTGAGCGGTGCGTGCTTTGGTCGCCTTCGCCGCTGTTCGCCAATCTTTCGTTTCACCCTTATCTGCGAATTTAGATCTCGCCTGACTTCCCGCCTCGGAAGTTACGGATCGCTGCGCACAGGCTCTCAGACTGGAACGTGCAGGCTCGTTCAGGTCTCGGACGCGATGCGTCAGCTTTGTAAAAAGCCGCCTCTTCTGGTCACGGTAACGCCAACCTGCCACGGAAGGCATCATGATTTCCGGACGTCGTATTGCGTCGCGGACCCGATCGCTGCAAGTCCGCTTGGCCACAAGCTTCACGGCCGTTCTGTTGGCGGGTATGGCCAGTCCGCCCGGGCTGATGGGTCAAACCCAGGAGATCGGCGCTACCCTGAAGGGCATGGTCGAGGACGCGAGCGGTGCCGCCATAGCCGGAGCAACGGTCACGGTGCGCAGCGAAGCGACGAATCAGATCCGAACCGCGGTGACGAACGAGCAAGGATTCTTTCAGATCGCGCGCGTCCCGATTGGAAATTACACGGTGCGGGTGGAGCGGCCTGGCTTTGCGCCTTACGTCCACGCGGGCATCCGGTTCTCGATCGGCCAAACCGTGCAACTCAGCATCGCTTTGCTTCCGGCCAGCGTAACCTCCCAAGTCACCGTCACGGCGCAACCGCCTCCGCTCGACGTGTCCGAAACCCGTTCCACCACCATCGTGGACCGGGAACGGATTGAGGAGCTTCCGGTACGCACGCGCAACTCTCTCGATTTCGTCTTGCTGGCCCCTGGAGTCGCAGCATCGGTTCCGACGAATTCAGCCGCCGGGACAGCGCTCGGCGCCAGCGGGTTCATTTTCGGTGGGTTGCGAGCCCGCAGCAACAACGTCTCCATCGACGGCCTGGACAACAATGATGAATACTCCGGCGCCAGCCGCACCGAGCTCTCACCGGAAATTGTGCAAGAGTTCCAGGTGGTGAATAACGGACTTTCCGCCGAGTACGGCGGAGCCTCCGGCGGGTCCATCAACGTCGTAACTCGGGACGGGACCAACCAACTCCACGGTGACGCCTTCGTCTTTGCCCAAACGGGCGCATTCGACGCTCGGGATCCCATCGAGAGCGAACCCCTCCAACCGCTGCTCGCCCGCTACCGAGCCGGCGTCGCGAATGGCGGGCCCGTGGTCAGAGATCGCACGTTTTATTATGCGGCTTTTGAGCAGGAATATAAGAGAACCCAAGACAGTTCCGACATCGATCCCGGCCTGGCCACGGCGATTAACCGCTTCTTGTCTTCCGGTGCGCTGCAGCGCTTGCCCACTCGGCGCCTCACCTTGGGTTTGTTTCCTGTGGCGCGGGCCGAAACGGAAGCGTCCGGTAAGCTGGATCATGCGATTAACGACCGCGATTCTCTAATGATGCGCTATGCATTCACGAACAATCGTGAAGCCGGAGACGCCTTCAACACCGATGGCCTAACCGACGCCACGGGCAGGGGATCAAGCTTCACCGCAGATAACGCGCTCGCCGGATCCCTGGCCTCGCTTCTGTCGCCGCGCGCCGTGAACGACTTGCGCTTTCAGGTAGCGGCGCGCCGCGTGACACTGCGCACGAATGCGCAGTCGGGTCCGGGAATCGAAATCAACGGGCAGGCGTTCTTCGGTCGGCCGTACGAGGGAAACAGCAACCGCCGCGAAAACCATCAGGAGGTGACGGACACTCTGGCACTCAGCCGTGCGGCTCACCTCTGGAAGCTGGGCGGGGCGGCCAATCATGTCCACCTGAGCGCGAAGGTGCCCGATGGCTTTGGCGGAATATTTATCTTTCCGACGCTCGAGGACTTTTTCTCCGGTAACCCCGATCTCTTTCGTCAGGCCTTTGGGGACCCGACCACCCGGTATGGCGTCACCAGCTATGGGGGCTTTATCCAAGACCATTGGTCCGTGACCCGCAAGCTCACAGCCGATTTAGGCGCGCGCTATGATTTTGAGCGCCTGCCGTCCGGTTTCCATCAAGACGCCCGCAACGTTAGCCCCCGAGTTGGGCTGGCCTTCAGTCCGGCCGAGCGCTGGGTTGCGCGCGCCGGTTTTGGGATATTTTATGACCGCTACGTGCTCGCAAACTTAAACCGCGCCGTGGAAAAAGATGGCCGGCGAGGGTTCGAGCAAGCGGCCGACGGCTCGGCCGCAGCCACCGTCTTTCAACACACGGATGGCGGGGCGGCGCCGATGCCGCTCGTCGGCCTGCCAGTCTCGGTGTATCAGCCGGACCCCCGCTTGGCGACCCCTTACAGCGAGCAGTTTAACATGGGGATCGAACACGAGCTTTCCACCAATCTATCAATCGGCGTCGATTATTTGCGTGTCCGAGGCGTGAAGCTATCGCGGACGCGGAACGCCAACCTTCTGCCGCCCGCCGTACTCTCCGTCCAAAACGCGTCCAGCCTGGGCGTGTTCGATCCGTCGCCCCAGCAGTTGGGTCGATCGGTCTTCGGTCCGGGCCGACGCGATCCCAGGTTCGACGTGGTGGATCTTCTCGAGGATTCCGCGAGTTCCTCCTATGAAGGTCTTTCCTTGACGCTGAATCGGCGGATGGCTGACGAGATCGAATTTGCCGCCAGCTATACGCTCTCGAGGACACTCGACGATGCTTCGGACTACGACGAGCAGCCCGAAAATCCTTACAACCTCCGGCGGGAGTGGAGCGTCTCGCGCAACAGCCAGGCCCAGCGCTTGGTATTCGACGGCCTGTTCGATCTACCTTTCGGCGACGAGCCTTCTGCACGTTCTGCATCCGGGAGGCGCTCGCCGGTAACTTCCAGCGCGCAACTCGTTGAGCGCGCTTTGGCTCACGTGGAGCTCGCTTCGATCATCACGTTGGGAAGCGGCCGACCGGTTAATGCGCTGACCGGGCTCGACTCGAACCGTAGCAAGCCTTTTCCACTCTCGGCGCGCCCTTTGGGCTTCCGGCGCGATAGCCTGCGCACGCCGGGGATTGTGGATATCGATCTTCGCGTGCTCAAGTACTTCCCCGTCGGGAGCCAGGCGCACCTGGACCTCGTGGTTGAATGCTTTAATCTGCTCAATCATACTAACGTCAGTGAGATCAATCCTTTTTACGGCAACGAAGCTGCTCCTCTACCCGACTTCACGCATCCCATCGAAGTTCTCAACCCTCGCCAGATCCAGTTTTCGGTCGACTTCGAGTATTGATCGGCCGTGGAGGCAGTTCGCGAGGTCTTTAGAAGAGGGCATCGGAACTTCCTGGGCTCGCTCAGAACGATGGTTGGTGCTTTCGGTGGAGCGTCAAAATGGGGATCCAGTCTGTGACATAACACCTGCGTCACATTCCTGGAGCAGACGAGCCGTCCGGCTTGAAAGTCGCGGAGGGAGACCGATGGCGGCCGACTGGAGGGCTACGTGGGCCCTGGGCCGCTCTGCGCCCGAGCCTCGGCTCTGCGGCAGCACAGTGAGGATCATTCGCCTGCAGGCGGCGCAGAATGGGTTGTCAAAACGGCGGCAATCGAGTATCTATAAATTGTCTGCATAAAATTGCATGGATAAGCTCTACCGCCGCAATCAAATCCTTGACCTCCTGCGGTCCCAAGCGGTCGCCACGCAGCTCGAGTTGCGCCGGAAGCTCGCCGCGCGCGGCATTCGCGTGACCCAGGCCACGGTGTCGCGCGACGTGGAAGAAATGGGTCTAATTAAAACGCGTGAGGGTTACCGTTTGCCGGACGCGTCGGCACCCACGGCCGTTCCCGCGCAGCCGACTCTCTCAATGATCTTGAAGGAGTTTCTGCGCGAAACACGCCAGGCCGCGAATCTGGTTGTTCTGCGCACGCACCCGGGCAACGCCCACACCGTGGCGTCAGCGCTGGACGCCGCCGAGTGGCCCGACGTGGCGGGCACGGTAGCCGGTGATGATACGATCTTTGTTGCCACCCAGGGTCCGCGGCAGGCGGCGCGAGTGCGCCGACGTATTCAACAAGCCGTGAAATCCTAGTCGGCCGCCGAAGGGGCGTGGCCATTTCCTGGATCGTTTCTTATCGGGGAAGAGGGAAGGACTTATGACTGTAATCGAACGTTCCGTTCCGCGTATTCGCCGCGTCGTACTCGCTTATTCTGGGGGGCTCGACACGTCCATTATTATCCCGTGGTTGCGGGAAAACTATGGCTGTGAGGTCTACGCGATGGCTGGAGATGTCGGCCAAGGCGAGGACTACCAAGCGCTCAAACAGAAAGCGCTGAAGACCGGGGCGGCCAAGGTTTTTGTCGAGGACCTGAGGGAGGAGTTCATTACCGGCTATTTGTGGAAAGCGGTCCAGGCGGGGGCGATTTACGAGGGCAAATATTTGCTGGGTACTTCCTTGGCCAGGCCGGTGCTGGCCAAGCGGCAGGTGGAAGTGGCGCTCGCCCAGGGCGCCGACGCTCTTGCTCACGGGTGCACGGGCAAGGGGAACGACCAAGTGCGCTTCGAACTCGCCTATAAGGCTCTCGCGCCACACCTCAAAGTGATCGCGCCCTGGCGGGAGTGGTCGATCAAGTCACGGGAAGATGCGCTGGAGTATGCGCGGCGACATAACGTTCCGGTGCCAGTGACGAAAAAGGATCTGTATAGTCGCGACCAGAATATTTGGCACTTGAGTCACGAAGGGGGTCCGCTGGAAAGCCAGTTGGGCGAGCCTCCCGAGGATGCCTGGAAGCTCACCGTGAATCCCCGTCGCGCTCCGGACAGCGAGACGACAGTCACCATCGGATTTGAGGGAGGCGTGCCGGTGTCGGTGAACAGACGTCGGCTGGCGCCACTTCGCCTGCTCCAAACTCTGAATCGAATCGCTGGCGAACACGGCGTAGGGCGGACCGACATCGTCGAGAATCGGTTCGTAGGCATGAAATCCCACGGTGCGTACGAGACCCCGGCGGGAACCCTGTTGCACGCCGCCCACCACGAGCTCGAGACACTGTGCCTTGACCGGGACACCCTTCACTACAAGCAGCAAGTGGCGCTGCGTTACGCCGAGCTGGTCTATTACGGCCAGTGGTTCACGCCTTTACGGGAAGCTCTCGACAGTTTTGTCCAGACCACACAACGCTACGTTACCGGTGAAATCGTATTGGGCCTTTGGAAAGGCTTGGTGCGAGTACTGGACCGTCGCTCTCCATACTCACTGTACGATACCAGCATCGCCGGATTCACGATGGGCAGCGACTATGACCAGCGCGATGCCGCGGGCTTTATCAACCTTGTCGGCCTGCCCATCCGCCTCCTGGCCGCCAAACACCGAGAGGCCGGGCGCGGCGGGCGGCGCCGGAAAGCTGCGGCCAGCCGGCGGAGGAATCCAGAATGAAGTTATGGGGAGGGCGTTTCTCCGGGCGCGGCGACCCGGACTTCGAGCGTTTTTCCGAGTCTTTTTCGGTTGACCAACGGCTCGTCATGTACGATCTGGCCGTCAACCAGGCGTACGTAAGGGCGCTTGGCCGTGCCGGCGTGCTTCGCCCGGCCGAGGTGCGGAAGATCACTCGCGGTCTCGAAACGTTGAGACACTATGTAACCCACCGACGTCCCTGGGCATCGGGACAGCCGGCAGAAGATGTCCATACCTGGGTCGAGAACCGCCTGGAAAGAGCGGTCGGCGTGGTCGCCCGCAAGTTGCGGACCGGGCGGAGCCGCAATGATCTGGTAGCCACCGCCATGCGCCTGTACGCCAAAGACGCAATCGCCGGTCTTAGGGAGGCGATGACGGGCGTTCTGGCGGCGCTGGTAGACCAGGCTCGCCGACATTCTTCGGTCATCATGCCGGGTTATACGCATTGGCAACCGGCACAGCCGATTCTCTGGTCCCATTATCTGCTTGCCTATTTCGAGATGTTTCGCCGCGACCGGGACCGGCTTGAGGACTGTTTGAGACGGGTGGACGAGTTGCCCATGGGTGCCGGCGCACTTGCTGGAACTGGCTTCGCTATCGACCGCGAAAATTTGGCCCGGCAACTGGGGTTCGGGCGCGCGGCCCGAAATAGCCTGGATGTCACCTCCGACCGTGATTTCGTGGCCGAGTTGCTGTTCGTGTGCGCGCTGATTATGGCCCACCTGAGTCGTCTGGCGGAGGACCTGATCATGTTTTCCACGCCAGCATTGGGATTCGTTGAACTGGCCGAGGCTTACTCGACCGGCAGCAGCCTCATGCCGCAGAAGAAGAATCCGGACTCCCTGGAGCTCATTCGCGGCCGGTCGGCACGAGTCCTCGGCCGGCTGACCTCGATGCTGGCCCTCCTCAAGGGCTTGCCGCTGGCTTACAATCGGGACCTGCAAGAGGACAAGGAACCACTTTTCGATGGCGTCGATACCACGCGAAGCGCGTTGGTGATCGCGGCGAGAGTCCTCCAGACTCTCCATGCCCGCGCGGATCGCATGAAGGCTGCTACATCTGAAGGTTTTCTCACCGCCACTGATATAGCCGAAGAACTGGTTCGTCGTGGAATGCCCTTCAGTGAAGCCCACGAGCGAGTCGGCCGGCTGGTGCGCTATTGCGCCGAACAACAGCGTGGATTCGCTCAGCTTTCTGAGACCGAAGTCCGACAGTTTATTCCTCAATGGGACGCCCGGCTGCGCGAAGTGGCTCTGCGTCCGGAGGCCGCCTTACGCCGCCGCGACGTTACGGGCGGAACGGCTCCTCGACAAGTGAGGCGCCAGATCCGCGCCGCCGAACGGACCGTGGCCATGCTCCGCAGCCGGGTGGGGCATCGCAATCCCGTCTAACAGCGGACGATTTTTTGTCGGTGGTGGGTCACGTTCCGGGTGGCGTTGCGGGCGTCGACCACGAGGCGGGCATGGCGGGTGATGAATTCGTAGTCATAGATCGAATGGTCGGTTGAAATCACCACGGCGTCATAGCTTTCCAGAGTGCGCGCGGTCAGTTCCACGGAGCTCAGGTGAGTAAAGTCATATTCGCGCATCTTGTGGAGACGGGGGAAATACGGATCGTTGTAATCCACCGAGGCACCTCTCTGCTCGAGAAGCCGCATGATGCGCAGCGAGGGGGACTCGCGAAGGTCATCGATGTCTTTTTTGTAGGACACGCCGAGCACCAGGATGCGTGCGTCCTGTAGGCACTGCTTGCGGCGATTGAGAGCTTGTGCTAGCGAATCGACGACGTACGCCGGCATCGCCGTGTTGATCTCACCGGCGAGCTCGATAAAACGGGTGGGAAAATCGTATTCGCGGGCTTTCCAAGTCAGATAAAAAGGGTCGATGGGAATGCAGTGGCCACCCAATCCGGGCCCGGGATAAAAAGCCGTAAAACCAAACGGCTTGGTTTTGGCAGCCTCGATGACCTCCCAGATATCAATCGCCATGTGCTGGCACAGCATTTTCAATTCGTTCACTAAGGCGATATTCACGCAGCGATAGATATTCTCGAGCAGCTTGGTCATTTCTGCCGTGCGCGCCGAACTGACTACCAGGGTGCGGTCAAAAACCTGACCGTAAAGAGCGGCGGCGGCCGCTGCGCTTGGGCCGTTGACTCCGCCGATGATTTTGGGAATCTCATGGGTTCGAAACTGTTGGTTACCCGGATCTTCGCGTTCAGGCGAAAAGGCCAGGAAAAAATCAACAACGTCCGTCGAGTGGCTGTCGGCCGTCGCGGACGCCGACGCGTAAGGCAGGACCGGGCAGCGAAGTCCCGATCTTTCAAGGATCGGCAAAACGACCTCCTCGGTCGTGCCGGGGTAGGTTGTGCTTTCGAGAACAATGAGTTGTCCCGGCCGCAGGTACGGACGGATGGCCTCCGCCGTGGCACGCACGAAGGACAAATCAGGCTCACGATGGGCATCAAGAGGCGTCGGAACGCAAATCAGAACGGCGTCCGCATGGCGCAGTTCCTCGTAACGGTGGGTGGGATGGAAGCGTTGGGAATCCAGGCTATCCCTGATCGCCGAGTTGGGAATGTGCCGAATATAACTCTCTCCTCGCGCCAGTTTCTCAATTTTGCTCGCATCGATATCAAAACCCGTCGTGACGAGGCCTCGACGCGAGAACAGCAACGCCAGTGGCAAGCCGACATATCCCAGCCCGATAACACCCACCCGGGTGGTCTTGTTGCCGAAAATCGCCGCCGGCTGCGGAACATGACGGCTCACCTCGGCCTCGTCAAATGGCATCGCTGCTCCTTCGCAAGACGTTGTTCGCGAGAAGTTTAAGCGAGCCATTATAGCACTGGCGATGAGGGCACCTACGCGCAGCCTGACTTTGGTTTCGGCCTGCCTCACGGTGTCCCGCCAGCGCCGCCCCCACAAGCTTTGGTACGATAGGATCCGTGGCGCTGGTACAACGAATCCGCGCGCTGTTTCGGCTGTTCGTGCTGTTCACCGTTCTCGTGGCGGTGGCTTTAATCAGCGCCATCACCACGATTCGGCTGACGATCCACAGTGGTCAAGAAAACATGCCAGATTTTACCGGTGCCTCGCTGGCTGAGGCTCAGCGGCGCGCCGCCCTGATGGGTTTAGGCGTCAAAATCGAGGATCATGTGTACAGCGAAAAATATCCAGCGGATCACATCATCTCCCAAATCCCCGCCCCCGGAACCCGTGTCAAAGCCGGCCAGGATGTACACGTGTTGGTCAGCCTCGGCCGCCCTCACATTACGGTGCCGGACCTGATCGGTTCGAGCGTTCGTGCCGCCGAGATCACCGCGATGCAGCGCGGTCTCGCGCTGGGCGACGTGGCAAAGATTCACTGGACCGGCGCCGCCGCCGACCAGGTGGTGTCACAAGAGCCTCCTCCGGCCACAACCGACGTCCGCAGCCCCGCCGTCAATCTTCTGGTCTCCGCCGGCGATGCTACTCCCGCCTTTGTATGTCCCAGCTTCATCGGCATGAACATTGCCGAAGCCCGCCGAATCGCCGCCAGCGCCGGTTTCAAGGTGGGAACAGTCACACCCATCAACATCGCTCCCGGCAACTCCGCGGGCCTTCCGGCAACCGGCGGAAAGAGTCTGCCGAGCGGTACCATCCTCATCCAGCGGCCGCCCGCGGGGAGCAAAATTGCGCCGGATACCGTGTTGGAATTTCAGATCGCGCCCTAGCTCCTTCGCGGAAACCGATCCCGCGGGTGCCGGCGGTTTCGGCTCTGTTAGCCACATGATATAGTATCTCCGAAGTGAACAGAGCGTCCCTGGAGCCGGGCCGTGGGTCACAGCCGATTTGTAGCGCGTCAGCCCATCTTTGACCGGCACCAGAACGTCTGCGCGTACGAACTACTCTTTCGTTCCGGTTTCGAAAATTTTTACGTTCATGCCGACGGAGATGCCGCCTCCAGAACCGTCATGGATAATTTCTTCTTCGTTGGCATGGAAACACTCACCGAAGGCCGAAAGGCGTTTATCAACTGCACGCGGGAGGTGCTGGTTAAGGGCCTGGCTTCTCTGCTCCCTCGCCAGCGAGTCGTACTGGAGATTCTCGAAGGTATCGAACCGGACGTCGAGGTGGTTGACGCCTGCCAGCGGCTCAAGCAGGATGGTTACACGATTGCCTTGGATGACTTTACCGAGCCGATCCGTTGCGGAGCGCTCGTCGAGTTGGCGGACATCATCAAGGTGGATTTCTCGCTGGCCGAGGATGAAACGCGGACGGCGCTGGTGCGGGACTTGGCAAGGCCCGGCCTCAGCTTTCTGGCCGAGAAAGTGGAGACTCAAGATGACTTTAACCTGGCTCGCACCATCGGCTATGAGTACGCCCAGGGCTACTTTTTTTCCAGACCGCAAGTCGTCTCCAGCCGTGACGTACCGAGCTTCAAGCTCAACTATCTGCGTATTCTGCAGGAGGTCAGCCAGCCCGATCTGGAGCTGGGTCGCATCGAAACCCTCATCAAACAAGAGGCCTCGCTGTGTTTCAAACTGCTGCGCTACCTCAACTCCGCGCTGTTCGGATTTGTGGGTGAGGTGAAGACCATCCATCACGCGCTGCGGCTGCTGGGCGAGCGCGATTTGCGCCGCTGGGTCTCGGTCGTGGCCATCGAAACGATGGCTCAAGATAAACCTGCAGAGCTCGTCGTCAGTTGCCTCGTTCGGGCGCGATTTGCGGAACTGCTGGCGCCTCACGCCGGCCTCGAGCCACACCGGGAGAATCTGTTCCTAATGGGGCTTCTCTCTCTGATGGGTGCTATTCTTGACCAGCCGATGGCATCGATTCTTCACCATCTTCCCGTATCGAAACCCGTGAAGAGTGCGCTGTTAGAGAACCGGGGGCCGCTCAGCCCCGTCTACCAGTTAATCCTGGCCCAAGAGACGGCAGACTGGAACGCCGTCGCCCGGATCGCCTCGGAGCTCCGTCTGAGCGACCAAAAAGTAACGGATGCTTACCTCGCTTCCGTTGCGTGGGTGCAAAGTATTTTTCGCGCCGCATAAGCCGGCACGGCCCCCGCCCCGAGCCGCCGCGCCCGCGCCGGCTCGGGCGCGCCTCTCCTCAGGGCAATTCGGCGAAGGGCATGACTAGGGGTGGTTCGGCAAGGAATGGCAGGCGGGAGATTTCCTGGACGGCCCGGGACAGGTGGCGCTCCCGCGTCGGCTCGAGCGTCATGACGAAGGGCAAGCGGCTCTTCGAGGGCGCCGGCTCCTGAAGAACCGAATCAATGTTGATGCGATGGCGCGCGAAAATTCCGCACACTCGGGCCAGAATCCCGGGCCGATCGCGCACCACCAGACGCAGATAAGCCGCCGCCACAATTTCGCCGGGCGGGGCCACGCGCGCCGGTTGCCACCTTGCGTAGCCGAGCGGCGTTACCGTGCTTCCCCCGGCTACCATGGTGCGCGCGATCTCCACCACGTCCGAGAGAACGGCGACACCGGTAGGCTCCCCCCCCGCGCCCCGTCCCGTCATCATCGTATGGCCACCCTTGTTGCCTTCGAGGAGCACCGCGTTCGTTGCCCCCGGTATGCCGGCCAGTTGCGAACCGCGCGGCAACATCATCGGCCGCACGAAGATATGAAGTTGCCCTCCGCCGCGCCGCGTCGCCCCGGCAATCAGCCGGATCGTGCGATTGAGCCGATGGGCATAAGCGAAGTCGATGGGCTCGATGCGCCGAATGCCTTGCACCGGAATTTCCCTCACCTTCACCGCTTGGCCAAAGCAGATCATGGCGAGGATGGCGATCTTGTAGCGGGCGTCGTAGCCCTCAATGTCGAAGGTTGGATCCGGCTCGGCGTAGCCCTTCTGCTGCGCTTCGGCCAGCGCCTCACCGAACGGACATTGCCGGCGCTCCACTTCGGTCAGGATGTAGTTGGTCGTACCGTTCAGAATGCCGAAGACGGCCGTGAAGTGCTCGCCCGCCAACCCTTCGCGGATGGCGTGCAGGATCGGTGTTCCGCCCGCCACACAGGCTTCGATGCCCAGATTGACTCGGTAACGGCGGCTGCGCTCGACGAGTTCGACGCCGTACTCGGCCACCAGTTGCTTGTTGGCGGTCACCAGGTGCTTGCCGGCAGCAAGGGCCGCGAAGGCGATGGCCCGCGCCGTCGCCAGCTGGCCGACCAACTCCACGACAATATCGATGCGGCCATCCCGGACCACCTCCCGCCAATCGGTGGTGGTCTGCACCTGTGGCCCGAGCCAAGACAGATCCTGGTGATGGATGCGACGCGAGCAGATCGTCCGGAGCTCAAGGCGGCATCCGAGCCGGCGCTCGATCTCGCGCCGGTGCTCCAGCAGGACCTTGATCGTTCCCGTACCGACGGTGCCGACTCCAATGACGCCGAATCCGATGGTGCGGCGCCCGTAACCGGGCACGGGAGGCGGCTCGAATGCGCCGTGGGTGGTCTTCGGAGTTCTCCGCACTGGCAATGATCCTCGATGAATCCGGCGCGACGCCGGATTTCCCAATATAACACACCTCGCGCCGCGCTCCCCTAAAGGCCGGGGTCGCCACTACTTCCCGACGCAGAAGGTGGAGAAGATCGCTCCCAGCACGTCCTCGACGGTGGTCGCGCCGGTCATTTCGTCGAGAGCATGGAGGGCGTCGTAGAGGTCCAGCAGCAGCATCTCGTGGTGAACGCGCCCCAAGGCCGCTCGGCGGGCGCGTTCGAGCGCCGCCACGGCCTTCTTGATGAGTTGTTGATGGCGGAAGTTCGTGATCAGTTCGCCTTCCGACCCGCAGCCGCCGGGAGCTGCGACCTCGAGGATGGTTTTTGCCAGTTCGTCAATTCCCTGCCCGGTTCGAGCGGAAGTCCAAACCATCGGCAACCCTTCGGGTGCGCCGGTTGTGCCCGAGGGGAGAGGTGGAGGGAGTAAATCGCACTTGTTGCTGGCAATCAGCAGTGGGCCGAGAGGCTTGATCTGCTCCAATAGTCTCTTATCCTCCGCTTGCCAGCCTTCGGAAGCGTCAATGACCAGCATCCGCAGGTCGGAGTCGGCGATCGCCTGCCGCGTTTTTTGCACGCCGATATTCTCAACCTCGTCAGTCGTCTCGCGGATTCCGGCCGTGTCAACGAAGCGCAGGGGGATGCCGCCGACCGAGGCGCTCTCGGTTATCAGGTCGCGGGTCGTTCCGGGCCATGGTGTCACAATGGCGCGCTCTTCGTTCAGCAGGCGGTTGAACAGGCTGGATTTTCCCACGTTAGGACGGCCGACAATGGCCAGGGTTAGCCCTTCGCGGATCATGCGGCCGTATTGGTAGCTTGCTAGCAGCCGGCCCAGGTCGGCCAGGATCGCGTCCAGGGCGGTACCGATATCCCCCCATTCCAAGACGGGCACATCGTCTTCAGCAAAGTCGATTCCGGCTTCCAGCCGGGCAACGAGGTCGAGAAGCGCTCGCTTGTGGGGTTGGAGTCGCTGGGAAACCGAACCTGCCAACTGTTCGGCTGCCACGCGGGCCTGGTAGAGGGTTCGCGCTTCGATCAGGTCGCGGATCGCCTCAGCCTGCGTAAGGTCGATGCGACCGTTCAGGAACGCCCGCTCGGTGAACTCGCCGGGTTCGGCGACCCGAGCGCCGGCGGTCAGGCAGCGGTCCACCAGATAACGCAAAATGACGGGCGAGCCGTGGCAGGAAATTTCAACCACATCTTCGGCGGTATAGGAGCGGGGCCGCGGGAAAAAGGTGACAACGACCTCGTCGAGGAGGCGTCCCGATTCGGGATCGGTAAACCTGCCAAGGGTAGCGCGACGGGGTTCGAGCGGCAGCTTGGCGAAGTCAATCAAGGCCTCCACGATGGCGAGGGCGCGCGCTCCGGAAAGCCGCACGACGCCGATTCCGCCTCGCCCGGGCGGCGTGGCGACGGCGACAATGGTGTCGGGGGATAGCATGGAACTCGGGCCGCGTTATCCAGGCAGCCTAACGGCGATCCGGGCCGGCGGAGTTGCGCCCAAGCGCGGCGGGAATAATCACCAGCCGACGTTCGGCCCCGTAACCCTGGCTTTCGGTGCGCACGTCGGAACGCTCTCGGAGAGCGAGGTGAACAATGCGGCGCTCGCGGGCCGTCAACCGCTCCAGGGGAAAAGGGGCGCCGCTTTCGAGCGCGCGGTCGGCTGCGACTTGTGCCATCAGTTTTAGTTCCTCGCGGCGCAGCCGCCGGAACTGGTGGCAATCGAAAGTGATCTTGGTGAACAACTCCTCTTCCAGGCGCACCGCCTTCAGCACAATGTACTCGAGCGCGTTCAGCAGTTCGCCATTGGCCTCGACCAGCAGATCGGAGTCCGGTCCGGAGAAGTCCACCACCAGCTCCGGAGCTTCCAGATCGGCCTCCGGAGAGGTCAACCGCCGCATCGTGAAGCTCAATTGGAAGCCGCCCCGCGCGATGATGGTATTGAGCAGCGCTTCAATGGGAGCGCGATAGCTCTCGAGCTCGCGCGCCGGCGGCCGGTCTTGGGACGCGGGTTGAGCGGCCTCTGATCCCACTGCGGGCTACTCCTTCACTCCTACGGGCTTCGGCGGCTGCTTGGGGCGGTCTCCAGCCGCCGGCGAAGCAGCCGCCTTCTGAGGCAACGGCATAAAGCGGTTGATGATCAGCTGCTGAAAAATGCCGACCACGCTGGCCGCCAGATAATAGAGTACCAGACCCGAGGCCAGGCGATAAAAAATGAAGCCGATAAAGATCGGCATCAACATCATCATGCGCTGTTGGCCGGGGTCGGCGGTGGGGGTGGGAGTGATTTTCTGCTGGACGAAAGTCGCGATGATCATGATCGTGGGCAGAACCGCCAGGGGGATTCCGGCAAGGTGGCAAGTGTCGGGCATGGAGAGGTCTCGAACGCAGCCGAACCAGGGCGCGTGCCGCAGCTCAATAGCCGTCTCCAGCAGCTCATAAAAGCCGTACAGAATCGGAATTTGCAGCGCCATGGGCAAGCATCCACCGAGCGGGTTAATGCCGTGCTCCTGGTATACCTTCATGATCTCCTGGTTCATGCGCTGCTTGCGAGGGTCGTTGATCTTATACTGCTTGTATTTGTCCTGAATGCTCTTAATGATCGGTTGCACCTTCTGCATTTCCTGCGCGGAGCGGATGCTCTTCAGCTTGAGAGGAAAGAGGGTGAAGTTGAGGATGACGGTCAGAATGACGATGGCCCAGCCCCAATTGTGCGCCCAGTGGTCGTAAATGTAGCGAAGGCCCAGAAAGAGAGGCTTGGCGATAAAGCTAAACCATCCAAAGTTGACCAGACCGTCCAGGTTGGGTTGCGCCGCCCGCAGGACGTCCAGATCCTTGGGAGCCACGAGCAGGCGAAAGCTCAAAGGCTTAGCTTGCAAGGTTCCGAGCCGGGCCTCGAGCAGATGGGGAAGATCCTTTTCCTTTCCATTGGGAGGATGCCATTCTGGGCTGCTGAAACGAAACTCCGTTTCCGGAGAATCGGGTAGGAAGACACCGACGAAATATAGGTCTTCGAGGCCCGCCACGGTGAAGGGTCCCGGAACGAGGCGCGGTTCCTTCACCTTTTTCTGGGGTACGGTCGTGAAGTCACCGGGGTCACCGTATACCGCCATGCTGTGGGAGGCCTCGACGCTGGGCGGCAGAGAATTGTCCCCGAAACCGCCGGGCCAGGCAACTTCGACGGGTAAATCACCCCGGCCGTTGAAAACTCGGACCGACACGTGGACCTCATATCCCCTCCCAAACGAGAAGGTCTTCTTAACCGCCGTGGCGCCGTCACTGTACGTAAACTCAACTGTAACCGGAGCTTTGAGGCTTGGCCCCGTGGCGCTGGAAGCGTAAACGGCATGATTCACCTTATCCGTTAGCAAGGGGTCGGCAAGAGTGAGGCTCATCGGGTAGCCCAACTGCGCACAGGCCAGTTGATTGATGACATCCAGCGGCCTCTCCTCCGCATCACGGTATCTCTTGAGAATCCAATGTCTTATGACTGCTCCTTGGGTTGACATCGTGATGCGGTAATCGTCGTTTTCCACCGTGAGTTCTTGCACTTTTTGCCCTTGCTCCACGGGAAGCGGTGGAAAAGCTTTCTGTCCCGTCGGCCCCGATGTCGGATTCGCGCTGGCCACGCCACCACCTTGGGCTTGGGTTCGTGACGTTGGGCTGGCCGGAGAAGTGGGTGCGGACGGCCGACTTGGCGGCGTCTTGAACACTAAGGCTCGCCAAATGAACAAGATCAGGAATGCCAGCAGGAATGCCAGCAGAATGCGCTTATTGTCGTCCATAGATCAAAAAACCTAGTTAACCATAACTTGCTCAACAACTTAGGCTGATTTTATCCGGTCGCCAGCACCGTCCCTCCAACCGCTACGCTTTGGCGCGATTGCCCTTGCTGGTCGCTGGGCATCGAAGACACAAATTCCCTATAAGTCATTCTTCTTTAAATAGATGTGCTTACTCCATGCGCGTCCGATGATTCTCTTCTTGGCCCTGGCTTCCACTTCCGCTGTTCGCGCAGGTTGGCGAGTTCCGATCTTCCGGCTGATTCCTCAGCGGCACGGGATCCCATCCGAACCCTCCAAACGGCTGACACCTGATTACCCTCTGAACGGCCAGCGCCAATCCTCGCTTCAGCCCCCACTCTTCGATCGCCTGAAAGGCATAGTTCGAACAGGTTGGATGATAACGGCAGGACGACGGCAGGGTAGGGGATACGGAAACCTGGTAAAAGCGAATCATCGCCAGCGCCACCGACTTCATCAGGCCTCGGATTTGGATTCCGGGGAAACCGCCGGAAATAACCCCAAAACTTCGCGGGTGAGGCTCAAAAAGGGTGCTTCGGCCGCCGCCTTGCGCGGGTTTAAGACTACGTCCCAGCCGCCGGCAATCCGGTGCCGCTGGACGCGGAAGATTTCCCGAAGCCGACGCTTGATGCGGTTGCGCACAACCGCATTCCCTACCGCCTTGGGCACGGTTATGCCCAGCCGCGTATAGGATAATCCATTGGAACGGAAAAAAGCGGTGCATAGCGGCGCATTTCGGCGCCGCCCTTCCTCGTAAACCCGCCGAAAGTCCTTTCGGCTTAACAGCCGCAGTCGCTTAGGGAAGGAATGGGGCGCCTTCCCAACACTCATGGCGTCAGACGATACCGACCCTTTTGTCGCCGGCGTTTCAATACCTTGCGACCGCCCGGGGTCCTCATGCGAATCCGAAATCCATGCGTCTTCGCGCGCCGTCTCCGATTAGGTTGAAAGGTGCGCTTCAAGCTTCTGGATCCTCTTCTGTGCAGCCCACAATGGCTTTACTCAACCACCATACGGGAGTCGGGTTGGAAAAGTCAAGCGGCGTGATCTCGCGATGGCCAGCGCCGCATCAGGCGCCGGCCTAAGGGGTCACCTGGCCGGGACGGGGGATGAAGTTGCTTTCTGCCGCCTGGTAGGCGCTCAGAGTGTTCTTGTCGACAACGCCAATGCCTGTATCGACCAAGGTGGGAAGTGGAGATGCCGGAGCCGTGCGCCAGTCCTTGAATTCATGTACAACGTTATGGTGGAGATCATCCAGAAACCGCAGACCGTAAAAAGCCATGGTGTATGGCTTCTGAGCGATGGAGGCTACAATGGCCCCTCGTGAAATCCAATCGAGCGTCTCGGGATCCTTATCCATGGCCAGTATGGGTACTTTGCCGTCCAGATTGAGCCGATGAAACGCGTCGGCGGCGCCAGATCCCCCCGAAGCTTCAAGGCTGAGCACCCCATCAAAGTCTTTGTGGGCGTTCAGGAGGGCAGAAATTCCGTCGTCAGCCTTTCCTGGATCGCCGTTGTCATTGATAACCTGGAAAATTTTCATCTTTGGATATCCGGCAAATACGTCTTTCACTCCCCGCAGGCGCTCGTCCAGATTCAGCTGTCCGGGGATCGTGACAATCACCACTAGGCCTTCGCCATTCAACGCCTGGGCGAGCCGCCGCGCGCTGGCTTGGCCGGCGCGAAAATTGTCGGTGCCGATGAACATCAGCCGGCGCGAGCCGGGGCAGTCGTTGTCGATGCAGATCACCGGAATTCCTTCACTGACAGCCTGATCGATCGCCGACTTGAAAATTTCGGATTGTGCCGGCGACACCAAAATGCCATCAGGGTGCATGGCCAGGGCGTCCTTAAACGCCTGCAGTTCCTGCTGGGGCGAATAGGTATCCGGTCCCGTAAAGTCAGACTTAACCCCGAATCCCAGTTGCTTGATGGCGTCCGCCCAGCCGGCCTTGGCTTCCAGCCAGTAAGGCAACTTGATGTTATTCGCCACGAATATATAGTTCTCGCCTTGGTGGGGGGCTTTGCCGCAAGAAGCGAGGAACAGTGCCGCCGGAACCAGGAAAAGAACGGTCAAGGGTCGTTGGGCTCGTCTCATGGGCCATCCTCTCTCGCCGGCCGCCCAACAAGGCGGCCGGCGTCCGCGATACGCTCGTCACCGCAAAGCCTTTTCTTGACGGCCCCCGAGATTATCACAAAACGTCAAGAGCGTCGTGCGGCTGAGCAGCGCCAACCCTCCCTTCACGGCGGGCGACGCCCATGCCGATTCGGTCCCCCGACTCCGAAAAGGGTGACCGGTGGGGAAAAGGCTTCTTTGCCGGGCCGGACAATTCCCGCCGGGATTTCGCTGTTAAAATAAGGGATGGAAACCATGATCGAATTCGACGAAATCGCCCGCAAGGTTCAGAGCTACCGTCCCGGCGACGACCTGCAACTATTACGGCGGGCATACGAATTCAGCGTCGCCGAACACCGCGCCCAAAGGCGCCTGTCAGGTGAACCGTACGTCTCCCACCCTTTGGAAGTGGCGAACATCCTGGCCGACATGAGGCTGGATGTGGTTTGTCTGGCAGCCGGCATGCTGCACGACGTCGTGGAAGACACGACCGCCACCGCAGAAGTGGTGCGCGAGGAGTTCGGCCCGGAGGTGGCCCGCATTGTGGAAGGCGTCACGAAGATCAGCCGGCTCGAGTTTTTCAGTCCGGAGGAAAAACAGGCTGAGAACTTGCGGAAGATGGTCTTGGCGATGGTGGATGACATCCGCGTGGTGCTCGTCAAGCTGGCGGATCGCCTTCACAACATGCGGACTCTCGAGTTCGTGCCGCCCGAAAAGCGGGAGCGAATTGCCCGCGAAACGCTGGAAATTTACGCCCCTATCGCCCACCGGCTGGGTATGGGGAAGGTGCGAGGGGAACTGGAGGACTTGGCCTTTCGTTTCCTGGAGCCGGAAGGCTTTGCCGAGGTTAAAAAGGCGGTGGAAAGCCGGCGCAAAGTCAGCGAAGACTTCCTCGCCGAGGTGCGCGCGCAGGTGGAAACGAAGATGCAGCAGTATTCGATCCCGGCGCGCGTAGAGGGTCGCATTAAGCGGCTGTACAGCATCTGGCAAAAGCTGCAGCGCCAGCACATCGGCATCGATCAGGTCTACGATCTGCTGGCCATCCGCATCATCACCGATTCGGTCAGGAATTGTTACGCGGCGCTCGGCGTCATTCACAACACCTGGCGGCCGGTGCCGGGTCGCATCAAGGATTTCATCGCCATTCCCCGCCCCAATCTCTACCAGTCGCTCCACACCTCGGTCATCGGTCCCCACGGCCAGCCCTTCGAGGTGCAGATTCGCACCGAAGAGATGCACCGTTTGGCCGAGGAAGGCATTGCCGCGCACTGGAAGTACAAGGACGGCAAAGCCCCAGATCAACAAGACGAAGAGCGCTTCGCCTGGCTGCGCCATCTCGTCGAGTGGCAACAGGAGATGCGGGATCCGGGGGAGTTTCTCTCGACGCTTAAGATTGACCTCTATCCGATGGAGGTTTACACCTTTACGCCGAAGGGCAAGGTGATCGTGCTGCCGCGGGACGCCACGCCCATCGACTTCGCTTATGCCATCCACACGGAAGTCGGCCACCGCTGCGTGGGCGCCCGGGTCAACGGGCGCTTGGTGCCCCTCAAATACCGCCTGCGCAATGGCGACATTGTGGAAATCCAGACCCAGGCCAACCACACGCCGAGCCGCGATTGGCTGGCTCTGGTCAGAACTTCGCGAGCGCGCAACAAGATCAAGCACTGGATCAATATCGCCGAGCGGCGCCAGGCTATCGAGATCGGCAAAAAGCTGCTCGAAAAGGAAGCCCGCAAATACGGCGTCGCCCTGAAGGATATCCCGGCGGAGGACTATAAGCGCGTGGCCGGGGACTATGGCTGTAGTCAGACTGAGGATCTGCTAGCCTCGCTCGGCTACGGAAAATTCTCTGCCCGGCAGGTTCTGGCCAAGCTCGCGCCGACCGTGCCCGCAGAACCCGAGTCCACCGCGCGTCTTTCCAGCGTGGTTCGGCGGGTGCTCGGCCTTGACCACGAAATCGCCATCCAGGTGCAGGGCCACAATGACCTGATGGTTTATCGCGCCAAATGCTGCAACCCCATTCGGGGCGAGCCGATCGTGGGGTATGTGACGCGCGGCAAGGGTATCGCCGTCCACTCCAAGTCCTGTCCGAATGTCCAAAACCTGATGTACGATGCGGACCGCAAAATTAATGTGGAATGGACCGGACCGAAGTATGGCCTCTACCCCGTTAAGCTCAACCTGACCACGGAAGACCGCCAGGGGCTGCTGGCGGAGGTGACGTCGGTAATCTCCGGCGTGCGCTCGAATATTCAAAATATCGAGGCGCGAACCGGCGACAACCACGCCTCGATCGACGTGACGCTGGACATCGTAGACGTGCAGCACCTTGCCAAGATCATGTCGTCGCTGCGGAAGATCGAGGGAGTGTATGAAGTAAAGAGGGTGCTTAGTTAAGTGGTCCGTTTAGCCAGGGCCACGCGGGAGTCTCCAGTGGCCGCCCCTCCGCCCAAACGCTCGATTTCTCGCCCGCGCTCCGCAAGCCGGCCATCCGCGAGGAACCGACTTACTTAGCGACCTTGCCGGACCGGATGCAAGTTGTGCAGGCCAGAAGCGTTCGCGCGGCACCGTTCACCACCGCCCGCACGCGGCGGAGGTTCGGCTTCCAGCGACGGCTGGTCACGTTATGGGCGTGGCTGATCCGATGTCCGAAGACGGGACCTTTGCCGCAAATCTCGCAAAACCGCGCCATAATTTCAACCTCCTCTAAAAGAACGGCTCGCGTTCGTGCCGCCTTTCTTAACACTATAACAGATTCGGGCCCGCCGGTGACGGGCGGCCGGGTGGCGTTCTCGCGGATCACCCCAGCCACTCGGGATTGTGGGCGGTGCCGTCGAACATCGACGTGGTTTTAAATGGTTCGTATTGTCCGGTGCGGGCGGCAGCCTCGGTTTTAGCCAGCAGGGCTTCGACGGTCACGCCATCCATGGGCCGGAAGGTTCGGGCCGCCTCGATGGCCTGGTCGAGCCTTTCCATGCTGTCGCAGCCCGTAATGACCACCGATGTCGGCAGATTCAGAGCATAATGCAAGCACTCGACGGGAGTGACTAGGCCACTCTTCAGCACCCAACCATCGCCCAGGGGCTTCATTCCCAACACCGCGATCCCGCGCTCGACCAGCTTGGGAACCACCTCGAGCGCGAAGCTGCGAAAGTGGGCGTCCATGACGTTGAGCGGCAGCTGGCAGGAATCGAAGTGGAATTGGTGCTGGGCTGCCAACTCCAACATGCGCAGGTGGACCAGCGGGTCTTTATGGCCGGTGAATCCGATGTAGCGGATTTTACCGGCCCGCTTGGCTTCCTCCAGCGCTTCCAGGGGGCCGCCGGGCGCGAAGAAGCGGTCGGGGTCTTCCATCCGGATATTTTCGTGGTACTGGATCAGGTCCAGGTGATCGGTTTGCAGGCGTCGCAGCGACTCGTCAATCTGCCGCGCCGCACTCTCCCGGGTGCGGCCGTCAAATTTCGTCATCAAAAAGACCTTCTGCCGATAGCCGTCGCGGAGCGCTTGGCCCATCCGGCGTTCGCTCTCACCGCCGTTATAGTCCCAGCAGTTGTCCATAAAGTTGATGCCGCGGTCGACGGCGCTGCGAATGATGCGGATGCTCACGGCGGCGTCTTTGGGCACGCCGATGTGATAGCCGCCCAGACCGATCGCCGAGACGCGTTCTCCGGTCTTGCCGAGGGTTCGATAGATCATGCCGCCGGACTCCGCCTGGGCCGGAGCGGCAGCGGCCGTGGCCAAGCCCGCCAAAACTCCTAAAGCCTCCCGTCGATTCATTGGCAACCCCGCGGCGCGGCGCCTCAATCCCCCGCGGCCGCGCCTCCAGCCGCTCTTATAGCGCTATTGCCTAGGCTTTGCAAGTGACTTTTGCATGCCGGCCAGAGCGCCGGCAACGCTTGCCCGCGATGAAACGGTGAACGGGAATTTGCAGCCCGGTGTGGACACCGGGTTGCCGCCGAGGATGCGTGCGAGTTGCGCTGCTATGAAAAGCGTGGCAGCCAGCGAGCCAAGCGCCGCGCGTGGCCCGCGATCTCGGCCCGTTCGGCAGCATCGAGGTGATAGGCGGGCTCTCGGCAAGACGCTCCGGGAAGGATACCGCGCAAAACCAGCAGCTCCTTTTCACACGCAATCAACATTTCAATCGATTGCATCATAAAGTTCAACAGCGGCAGAAGCTCCGCATGGAGGGCACGCGCCTCTCCGGAAGCCTTCTCGGCCAGCAACCGCCAGAGGTGAACAAAAGCAAACGCCAAGGAAACGGTGGGCATGCAGCCCGCCACGCCTCGGTCGGAGTCGTGGGGCAAGTGGAGCCCCATGTAACCGACCAGACTCCGCAGGCATCCGCCGGAAGCTTCCCGCAGCCGCTCAATCAGGGGGCCGGACGGGAGGAGGTCCACCTTGACGTGAGTGAAATTGGGGCACTCGCGCTGCGCGGCCAAGAAGAATTGCAGGTCGAGGGTCCGCCCGGTCTGGAGCGGCGAATATTGTACAATCAGCGGCGCAGGCGCGATCGCCCGGGCCAGGGTTCGGATGTGTTCGAGGGTGGCGTCGGTGGGAGGGTTGAGAAAGAAAGGGGGAATCACCATGACGGCCCCGGCTCCCGCATCAACGGCGTGACGGGCTTGTTGCACGGCGAGGTGAGTGGCGTGTTCCGGCACGGAGACGATGACCGGGACGCGCCCCGCGCTGTGACGAAGGCTCAGCTTGGTGACGGTTTCCCGCTCCCGGTCAGACAGCTTGTAGTATTCGCCGGCCAAGCCGAACAGCGCAAGGGCTTGGACGCCATCCGCGATGGCTGCATCGATCAATCGCTGTAAAGCCTCGAAGTCGATGCTTCCGTCCGCGGTAAAGGGCGTGGCGAGAATCGGAATAATTCCGTTCAGTGCGGCGGCGGCGGTCTTCATGGGCTCCTGGGGGCCGCTTCTTCCTCACCCTCTCGAACATCGGCGGTGCCGTGAAGGGGATGGTAGGAAGGATCGGGCGCATAAGCAATTAAGAATCCGGGGAAGGCATGACGTCAAAAAAGAACGGGATATGGTCGCGGAGGGAAGCTTCGAGTTCCCACCGGTCGTAAAGCTCGAGTCGCTCCCGCAGGCTGCTCTGGATGTGTTCGGAGACCAGGCGCGAGGCTCGCCGCGGGTCCTGCTCGACCACAGCCTGGAGTATCCCGGCGTGCTCTTGATAAATCTTTTCCAATAAAGCCGCGTCGTGTCCTTCGCGCCGCATGGCGAAGATGCGAATGAGCAGCCGCGTATCGTTGACGAGCTTCAGGATGCGGCCGTTAGCGGCCAGCCGGATCAACAAAGTGTGAAAACCCAGATCATAGGCCACGAAGCGAGACATTCCCACCCGGTCAAGGGCCGGCTGGCCCGACTGGAGCAGGTGTTCTTTGAAGGAGCGGATCGAGTTGTTCAAGGAGGTCAACTTGGCCAGATCAAGCTGTCGGAGCGGGTGAGACGCGGCTTTGCCGACGGCATAGGTTTCCAGGGCCTCCCGTAGTTCATAAAGATCAATGATGTCCTGCCGCGTCAGTTTGGCGACGACCGCTCGGCGGTTGGGAGTCTGTTCGACCAGCCCTTCGGCAGCGAGTTGCGTAAGCGCTTCCCGAATCGGGGTGCGACTGATACCGAGTTCCTTGGCCAGGGTGACTTCAGAGATGGCGGCACCGGCGGTAATCACTCCCGAGGTTATTTTCTGATGAATATGAAGATAGGCCCTCTCCCGAGCTGAGCGCGAAGCGCGTCCTCCGGCCGGGCTTTCAGCGTTCATACCCTCTCCATTCGGGAAATCATGGCACAGAACCACTCGGCGGTTGGCCGATTTTTTCGGATATTGAAGCGCCGGCTGAAAACTCCAGCAGGAGCCGAGGGCGGATACGCCGCGCCATGCGGCGAATCGCCCGGACGTCAAAATTTCTTCTTGACATGGGGGACGCTCTTCAAGATACTCATCCTACATCATGTCGACAGTGGTCGACAAGATGTGTTTTTGCGAGGAGCGGAAGGCGATTTTCAACCTAAGTTTAATCTCACGATTAGGCGGTGCCAACCAAGCCGAGGAGGAAACCATGGTCGGGAAAATGACCACAGGCGTGCGGATAATCATGCTTGTCCTGGTGTGGGCGGGCGGCCTGCGAGCGCAGTTCATACCGGGTGGAAACGTGGCGGTTACGGTGAAAGATCCCACTGGGGCCCTCGTTCCCAACGCCGTCATCACCCTGACCAATACCCAAACTGGCGTCGTCGTGGATTCGGCGAAGTCCGGTAAGAACGGAGAAGCACTCTTTCGGACGGTGCCTCCCGGGACGTATCGGGTTCAGGTTACAGCCCAAGGCTTCCGGACTGCGGTACAGGAGAACGTACCGGTGTCGGTAGGGCAGGCCACGACCGTGGATGTGACGCTGAGCGTCGGCAGCACCAGCCAAACGGTTACGGTGACCGGGGCTACTCCGGTTTTGAATACCGTTTCAGGAAGCGTGGGGACGGTCATCAGCAATACCTTGATTCAAAATCTACCGCTCGGCGGGCGCAACCCGATGATGCTGGAGTTCCTGGTGCCGGGGGTGAGTTGGGGTCTGGGAGCGCAATTCGGAGATATGAACTTCTTCGGGACGAACGGCGTCGCGCAAGGGCTTGGAACTTTTCAGTCCTCTTATATCTCTATAGGGGGCAGCAACACGCGGCAAAATGCGTTCATGCTGGACAGCACGCAGAACAACCATAACGAGCAGATCGGCTTTGTGCCTAACGTCGACCAAGTGCAAGAGTTGAGCGTGCTGCCCAATGCCTATGACGCGCAGAACGGGGTAGGGGCCACGACGATCGTTGCTGTCACTAAGAGCGGCACTAACCAGTTCCACGGCAATCTCTTTGAGTTCGTTCAGAACGACATCTTCAATGCCAACAATTTCTTCGCCAATCTTGCCGGCAAGC
>CADDZC010000044.1 GCA_902812365.1 Acidobacteriota bacterium
CGCCCCGCCGGCCCGAACGTGCACCGGGGGCGACGTTTCCCCGATCCTCGCATCGCGGCGCCGCCATCTCGGCTTAACCGAAATTATCCTTCACAGTATCCGCGGTGCGGCGGACCACCGGGCTATTGTCGACGCGGAGGGTGGAGCCGAGCGATTCGATCAGCCGGCGTTGCTCGCGCGAAAGCCGGGTCGGGATCACCACCTGGACCCTAACATAAAGGTCTCCGTGGCCGTGATCGTCGACGCGCGGCACCCCCAGCCCCCGCAGCCGAAAGACGGCTCCCGGTTGCGTGCCTTCGGGAATGCGTAATCGTTCGGTGCCATCGAGCGTGGGAACCTTGATCTCGGCGCCGAGCGCCGCTTGGGCGATGGAGATGGGAATGGTGCAGTAAAGGTCGCTGCCGCGGCGCTCGAAGTAGCGGTGCTCGCGTACCCGCAGCACCACATACAGGTCACCGGCCGGACCGCCGTGCTCGCCAGCTTCGCCTTCACCGCTCACCCGCAAACGCGTTCCGTCGTCGACGCCGGCCGGAATCTTGATACCCAAAATCCGCTCGGTGCGCACCCGGCCGTCGCCCTGGCATTCCGGGCAAGCCTCTCGAATGACCTGCCCCATTCCCTGGCACTGCGGGCACGTTCGCGTGACGGTGAAGAATCCTTGTTGATGCCGCAGCTGCCCGCGACCCCGGCACGTAGGGCAAGTGGCCGGCTCACTGCCCCGCTTGGCTCCCTTCCCGCCGCACGCCGAACACGTCTCCCAGCGCGGGATCTTGATCTTGGTTTCGAGCCCCTTCGCGGCCTCCTCAAATGAAATTTCCAGGTCGTAGCGCAGATCGGCGCCGCGCCGCGCCGTCGTTCGACTGCCGCGTCCGCGCCCGAAGATGTCCCCAAAGAAATCCCCAAAAATATCTTCAAAGTCCGTGAAAATCGTCGACGAAAAATCCGGACCGCCTCCGCCGCTCACCCCCGCATGACCGAAACGGTCATACGCGGCGCGCTTCTGAGGATCCGCCAAGACGCTGTACGCCTCGGTGATTTCCTTAAATTTTTCCGTGGCCTCGTCTTTGCGGTCGGGATTGCGGTCGGGGTGATGCTGCATCGCCAGCCGGCGATAAGCGCTCTTCAGCTCCTGCTCGGTGGCATTCCGGTCGACGCCCAGAATCTCGTAGTAGTCGCGTTTATGATTCATGGGAGGAATGGTCAATTGGGAACTCGTTATTCGCCCCGGCTTTCCTCCGGTTCCTGGTTCCCGGCGGTCCCTTTCGGTTTCACCGCCACTTTGACGATGGCCGGACGCAGCAGGCGATGGCGCAATTTGTAGCCGCGCTGCAGTTCTTCCACGATCTCGTGGTCGCGATAGCCCTCCGCCTCGACGGTCTCCACGGCCTGGTGCAGGTGAGGATCGAACAAGCGCCCTTGCGTCTCAATGGTTCCGAGGCCGGCGCGGCGCAGCACGTCCATGATCTCGCGGTGAATCAGCTCGACGCCTTGATAGAATTGTTCGGGCACGGCCGGATCCCGGTGCTTCAGGGCGCGATCAAAGCCGTCCAGTGCCGGCAGCAGCGACCGGATGAGGTCGGCCGTGGCGTGCTTCATGAATTCTTCTTTTTCGTGCTGGACGCGCTTGCGGAAGTTTTCGAACTCCGCCTGCTTGCGGAGCAGGCGATCGTACAGCTCCTGTTTCTCCGCCTGCAGCTTGCGGTAAGCGGCGGCGAGATCAAGCGGCAAGTCGGAGGCGGCCGGAGCGGCTCCGGCCGAGGCGTTACCGGCCGCGGGCGCCGTTTCCTCCCCCACCGCCGGGGTCTTCGTCTCGCTTTCGGATTTCCTCTCCGGCGTGCCGGAGGGGGCGTTAGTCGCTTCCTGGTTCTCCATACTCATCCACTATACCATCCACCGGCGGGCCTCCGGACCTCTCGCTGGGTCCCGCCGCCCCTGCGCCCGCACCCTGGCGGCAAAACGGCCCACGGGCCGGTCGCGGTGCGCGGGCCCAGGCCCGCTCTCAGCGCTCCGACGTCATGGCGCTCGGTGAACTTCCCCTCGTGACGTTGACGGCTTCCCTGGTACTCACCACAACCTTCCCGTTCACGGCGGCGCCTCGTCTCAGTGCGTGTCCGCTTGGACAAGCCCGGCGAGCCGGGCTCCTGTTCAGTTGAGGCTGAGTAGCCGGCTGGTCAGGTGGGCAATGTATTCGACCATGGTGATGGCCCTGTCGTATTCCATTCGCATGGGCCCGACAACGCCCAAAGCTCCCACCGCGCGATGGCGATATCGGTAAGGAGCCACGATGAATGCGCACTGCTGCATTTCGGTGTGAGGGTTCTCCCGCCCAATCACCGTTCGCACGCCGACCGCGGGCGATTCCACACAGGCACTCAAGATCTTCACCAGCTTCGCCTTCTCCTCGAAGCTGGCCAGCAGTTCCTGAGCGTGGTGGGCGCCCCCGAATTCGGGATGGTCAAGGATTTTGGCGGTTCCTTCCACAAAGAGCGGACCCGATTCGTCGCTGCCAAGCGCCCCGGCGTGAAACAACATCCCCACCCGGGCCAGCATCTTGTCCGGCACGGTTTTCATCTCTTCCAGGCGTTTGAAAACCTCCAGCCGGATGGTCCGCAGTGACCAGCCGCGGAACTCGCTGCTTAAATACTCGGCTGCCCGGTCCAACTCCTCCTGGGAAACGTCTTCGTCGAGGCGGATCACTTTGTTTTCAATCAGGTCAGGCCGCGAAACGATCACGGCCAGCACGCGCCGGCCGGGCAGCGCCACCAGTTTGAGATGCTCCAAGAGCTTTTCTTCGAGTGCCGGCCCGAGCACCAGGCCCACGTAATGCGAGACCTCGGAGAGCACGCGCGACGTCTTGGCCATCAGTTCTTCCGGGGATGCATCACTGCCGTCGAGGTGGTCCAGGATGTACTGAGCGGTCGCGGGGTTCAGTCTTCCCAACCGCCCAGCATGATCCACGTAAAAGCGATAAGCTTTGTCCGTGGGCACACGCCCGGCCGAGACGTGCGGCTGCTCGAGAAATCCGGCCTCTTCGAGCTCGGCCATGACGTTGCGAACCGTAGCCGAACTCAGCGACTCGGACAGCTCGTCAGCGACGGTCTTGGAGCCGACCGGCAGCCCGGTCGAGACGTATCGGCGCACGACGCTGGCCAGGATTTCCTGCTGGCGCTTCGGAAGCTCGATTCCGTTCCCCATATCTTGCCTAAGTCTCACCAGGTCAAATGGTTAGGGCGATTCCTCATGACTATTCTAGCATCGTCTCGGGTTCTGTCAAGGCCTTGGCCTTCGGCCAATGAGTGGCCCTCGAGGTCCCGTCGTTCGCGTGAAGCTTCGGGCCACAATCGCGGCGGCCGCCGCGAAAAGAGGGCGCCGGAAGGAACTTCGGTCAGCTCCGCGCCGCTCTATCATGCCTTCACTACCGGGCCGGGGCCAGCGGCACGATTCCGGAAATCGACGCCCGGGATACGTGCAGACTCTGGCCCCGGCCCGTTCCGCAGGCCGACGCCGGTCATCCACCACGCCTCCACCCCGCCAGTCGGCCTCCCGCTAACCTTGCATCACCCGCCCTCTCGCCGCTCGCTGTTTCTGGCGAAGACGCCGTTTCGTTCCCGACCCACAACAGAGAATTTACTGACGAAACTTGTCGGGTCCGACGTAAACGTAAAACTCTGGCCGGTGGCCCCGGGAGCGGCTATCGCCTGAACGGTGGAAACGGCCACGGTGACCGTCTCAACCTCGATCAGGTCGTCAACAAATCCCAGTGACTCGTTGCGAAAGACGCCCAGGCGCTTCCTCCGCCCACTCCACTCCACGTCCAGAGACATGGTGGCGGGGAGCGGCGTGCCGGGGATTTGGGTGCCCATCGAGAGGCTGTTGAAGACGGAAATCCAGTCATTCACGGCCACGTCGGTGAAGTGCAGCGAAGCCTCGCCTTCGCCCAGCTCCACTTGGACGCTCTCTTCCGGCACCTGAACGGTCCAGGCGACGCCATTCGGATAGCCTCCATCGTAACTGTGGAGGGGATGACCCGCCGGGTCAAAGAGGTCCAGTCAAATGAAGGCGAATGCCCCTCGGTGCAAGTTGCCGTCGAGGCCGACGTAGGAACCTTTCATAAAGCGCATGTCCACATCCACCCCGGTGAATGACTGGGCGACGCGGGCCCGATTGCCGGTACCGCTCACCGTGCCGGCGGTGACCCCAATGAAACCGTCGAAGTCCCAGACGGTCGAGTTCTCATTCGTCGGCCCGGGGCCGAAGAAGTGAAGGACTTCCGAGGGGCAGCCCTTCGGAAGAGCAGGATTGACAAAGCCGCCGGGAATGTGCTGCGGCCCGTCGTCCGCATCCGCGAGCGGCAGGGCGGGATGCCCGGCGGCCACGGCCAGTCTGGACGCCAGCCCGGCGGCAGCACCGATGAAATGGCGGCGAGAAAAATTAAACCGAGAAGAAATCAAGGTGGGTCGCGCGTTTTGAGAAATGGAAGAAACAGGTTCGCCCGCTCCGGCAAACCCGCTCCCCAAAAGGATCTGGTCGAGCTTCATGGTCTTCTCCTTGTCTGCAAGATACGAGCGCCCGAGATGTCGGGGCCTCGTGGGCAGAAACTCGGTTTCGACCCTGCACCCGTGTGGTTGTGAAGAGTTCACCTCCCTGCTCAGGTTAGCGCTCCTCACGCTACCCCTAGCTTTCGCCGGTGTGAAGTCCCTGGGATGTTATGCGCAATTCGGATATGACCA
Source organism: Acidobacteriota bacterium (assembly GCA_902812365.1). Classification (GTDB taxonomy): domain Bacteria; phylum Acidobacteriota; class Terriglobia; order UBA7540; family UBA7540; genus CADDZC01. The sequence continues at coordinate 4,731 of CADDZC010000044.1, forward strand.
ACAACGATAAGAAACTGCCCCGCCAGGATCGGAGGGGAGCGCGAAGGGCTGCCCGCACCACGATCCTTCTATCCTTCGGCGCCCTCGCAGACGCGGATGATCCGCTCTAACTCATTCCACGGGATATAGATCCGGGCGCCGAACCGCACCGAGCGTATCTTGCCGGAATTGACCCACCGGTAGAACGTTGATCGGCCGCACTGAAGGCCCGTCCGGCTCCTGAGAATCCTCCAGGCATTGTTGGGAGGCAGCACGTGTCCGAAGGGTGTGTCCGGACCAGCCCTCAGGCCCAGCTCCGCGGTCGGGAAGGCGAAATCGGGGGATTCCTGAGGCATGGCTGTTACAACCTCGTCTCGAAGGGAGTACGAACGGCGCGACAAAGGTTCGCGCCGGCCCGGCGGACGTTCCGGCGGGGTGAGCGCCGCTGGGCGGCATTCAATGCCAGACGGAACGCGTCGCGGGCCCGTCCGGAGTTAATCATCCAAAAATGATTCGCGTTCGGCCGCCAGGCGGCGCCGGTCGCGGCTCCGCCAGTTTTCGTCGGGCTCATCATTGTCCGGGCAAAGCACGCCGTACTTGGCGCGCGCGACCACGAGGGACGTCGGCTGGTGCGAGGTATAGAGCTTCGGTTCGCGCAACTGGCGGTCATGATGAAGGCATCGGCCTTCTCGCCCGGGCTCCGCCGGAAACACGCAACCCTTTTCAATGCAGCGGGTTGGCAGAGTGGTTGGAGCCGCCGCGAACGTCGCCGCCGGGAGGCTTAAAAGTTTCGGCGGCGGAGCGCTCCACGCCGGCGGCGGAGCGAAAGGCGGATGACCCCCCGCTGGCGCTGGAAGCAACCGGGTCGCAGACGAGACCGACAAGGTTTGGGGGCCGGAAAGGCCCGGTAGGCTGTGTGGCGTTCCCATAGTAGCACTCCTGTGTGGTGTCAATACGGTGAGCCTGACGGTACAAAAGCAGCGATTTGGGCGGCAGCAACTGAACGAAAGCCCGGGCGAAGGGGCGGCCGGCGTGCGCGGTGGAGAGAGGCTCAAGTGATGGCGCCGCCGTGTCATTCTGTCCCCAGGCCTGTAGCCTATCGAGGCGTCGCGTGCGTCCTATTTTTCGCTTGCGTTGTAGCCTAGGGTATGGCAGAGTGGCCGGGGATGAGCAGGAAAGCCTAAGGCCGCCGAGCCTGGCCCCCCGCGGCCGGGCCGCCAGCGGCCGGCGGGGCAACGGGCACTGCTCAAGCGATGCCCGTGTCAAGGGGTCAATGATACCCAGGAGATGCGGTGTAAGGCCAGTCCAGGTTCCGCGCGAGGCTGTGAGGGAGTTCGCAAGACGCCGGCGCGGAGGGTTGACGGAGGTGTGGGGACCGCTTGTTACCATATCATGTACGTTACCATCAAGTAAATACCAGCGCCCAAAAAAATTCCGTCTCGACCATAAGACGGAAATCCCTGACGTCACTACTCGGGACACTCGGCGCCCCGAGCCCCTTCCCAAGCTGGGGAGCTCCGCGTTCGCCGGCCCGAGGCACGCCTCTCGATGCGGCACTAGGCCACGCCGAGGACGCTATCTCCTGACGCGAATGACTAGATGGTAGCCTAATGTCCTGGAAATGTCAAGAGTTTTTTTGCAGGGAGGTAACCGATGACAACGAAAATAGATATCGCCAAACTGGTGCGCCGGGTCCGGGAGCGCTTGGGAGTGAGCCAGGAGGGGTTGTCACGGCGATTGAACTCCACCAAAGGCGCCGTCCAGCATTGGGAACGGGGCCGGAACCGTCCCGACCTGGCCCGGCTGCTGGCCCTCCGCCATATCTGCCCCCCGGGGCCTGAGCGCAAGCAGCTGGACGCCTTGATCAAAGAAGCCCAATCCCGGGCCGTCCAACCTCCGGAAGGCTCGGTTGTACCCTTACAAAGCCCGCTCGCTCTTCATAAAGATAACGTCCGGCTCCGGCAGCAGATATCCCGCTTGGAGGCCCAGCTTCAGAAACGCAGTGAACGGTTGCGCATTCTTGAGGAACTCGCTGCCGACCTGCAACGGCAGATGTCGGAGTTGCGCGGCAGCAAGGCGACAGGCGTTTCGGGGACTTCCGTCACACCTTCTTAACCGATTGATAATAAAGTCGTTGATGGATATCCCTGGTGCCCTCAGGCCGAAGGTGCCGAGGCTCGGGCAAGGATCGCCCGCCGGGCTCGAAGGGCCGCCGCAGCCACGTCTCGATTAGGATCGCTCGACAGGCGATCCAGCAGCTTCAGGCTGGTCTCATCCCCCGTGTACATCAGCACCCAGCACAGCCTTCGGCGGATCGTGGCGTCAGGATTATCGAGGTAAGGGTAGAGCTTCTGAAGGAACGGTTTGTCGCGGAAAAGCTCTGTCAGATAAGCACTGGCGACGTCTCCCCGGAATGTCGAGCGCAAGCCGTTCACCAGATCGTTGAACCCGTTCTGATTGCCCAAGCTGGCTAAGGCAAAATCCATGGCCAGCTTGGCGCCGCCATCTTTTTCTTGGGACAAAGCCGTTTCCAGGTTCGACTCCGCTCTGGGATCGCGAATCCGCGCCAGACCCTCGGCAGGGAAGTGCGATCCGTCTTGTCCTTGCTCGACAGCGCTTGAATAAACAGCGAGTACGAGGCGGGCCTGCCGAGGTAGGCCAAGCCCTCGAGAGCAGCCTGCCGCGTCTTCTTGTCTCCGTCCGCCGAGTACATCTGTTCAAGTCGGGCGGCGGCGGCGGAAGTCCTTAGAATACCAACGGTTACGGCCGCGCTCTGGCGCACCGCCTTTCGCGGTGAATCGAGCAGGTCCACCAGTTTGGGCCCGGCGGAGATGTCCATCAGTTTGCTGAGCGAATTCAACGCCTCGAGCGCCAAGCCCTCATCGGACGAGTGAGCGGCCTTCACCAAGTCGGGCACGGCGGCCTTGGCCATCAGGATTCCCAAGCCTTGAGCCGCTTCCCTGGCCGCTTCGATTGAGCGCTCGTCGAGCATGGCGGTCTCAAGTGCCGAAACCACTTCCGGCGCGACCTGCACGCCCGGGTCGATTCGCCGCGTGTCGTTTTGAAAGTGGCTGGTGACATTCTTGCGCACAAAACCCGCCAGCCCCAATTTCGGCACGTCACCGGTGTAATAGCCCGTAACGGCCTCGACGGCCAGGACTCGCACGTCCGGATCTGGATCGCGCGTGGCGGTGATCAATGCCTCCAGCGATGGCTCAGCATGGATTTCGGCCAGCCCCACCACCGCCTCGCGCCGCACCTTCGTGCTGGGATCCTGCAGGGCGGAGCGCAGGGCCGGTACCACGGCGGGATCCCCCGTCTTTCCAAGGTCTCGAGCCGCCCGAGCGCGAATGTCCGCATCGGGGCTTTTCAGCTCCTCCGCCAGGGGATTGCCGTTCTGGTTCAAGCCCTTCGGGCGCGCCGTGACTGCCCCGGAGACCCAGCAGACTAAAACCACCACGAAAGCGCGATACAGATGACCTTTACCTGAACGCGGAGAACCCTCAAAGAAGTGGCGGCTGGGATGCCGGTGGCCGAATTCGGAATGGCCGGGATGGGATGGCCAGCCGTGCTTATGATCCGTACTTTTACCGCTCATGATCATCCTCAGCCGCGCGCCCGCTGCGCTCCAGCCTCATCATAGCACCGACTCGGCCGCTTGGCCCGCGACTGGACGGCTCGCTTGGCGGCGGCCGTTCGCCCCGCGGCAGAGCCTTGATAAAAAAATTTGATGCCACCACCAAGCATCTCTGATTTGACAAGCCCATCAGTTTGATTTATCCTGGCCTTGAGTGGGCAGCCAAGGGGTCACCCCGAGGGGTGGCTTCCAGGGAAGGTTTGAACGGAGTGTTTTTAACGGGCCAGACGATGTGTTGTTGTTGCGGCGCTGCGGGCGTGTCGTCTGGCGCGGGGAGGTTGCTCACTTAAGAGTTTAGCTTAAGATTGACCTCAAAAGCCCATTCGCCAGAACGTCGCGCCTGGCGAATGGGCTTTTTTATTTTTTTGGCGCAAGGAGGCGCATGACCACGACAACGCACGAGACCAAGGCCCAGCGCGCGGAACGCCTGAAGCGCGAGAAAAATCCCTGGGAGTGCCTCGACGAAATCCGCCGCTTCGCTCGCCAAGGCTACGATTCCATTCCGCCCGAATGGCTCGGGACCTACTTTCGCTGGTGGGGAGTCTACACCCAAGGGGACGGCCTCGGGGCGGTCGGAGGGCGTGGCGGCCAGGGCAACTCGACCCCGTACTTTATGGTGCGGGTCCGCGTGCCCAACGGGTTGCTGTTCGCCCATCAACTGCGCACCGTCGCCGACTTGGCGGCACGCTACGCGCGTGGCGTCGCCGATATCACGGTGCGCCAGAACTTTCAGCTTCACTGGGTTACCATTGAGGCTCTGCCGGAACTTTTCGAATCGCTAGGACGGGCCGGCCTGACGACGATGGCGGCCTGCGGCGACGATACGCGCAACGTGACCGGCTGCCCGCTGGCCGGAATCGACGGGGACGAAATCGCCGACGCCTCGCCTCTGGTCCAACAGGTCACCCAGCTCCTGGTGGGTAATCGAGATTTCTACAACCTGCCCCGCAAATTCAAAATCTGCCTGACCGGCTGCCGCGTTTGGTGCTCGTATCCGGAGATCAACGATATCGGCCTGACGGCGTTGACGCGAACCGCGAACGGTCGGCGCGAAACGGGTTTTTCGGTGCGCGTGGGCGGAGGGCTTTCGACCGAACCCCATTTCGCCGTGCGGCTCAACGCCTTTGTCCGCTGGAATCAGGTCCTGCCGGTGGTGAGAGGCATCGCCGAGATTTTCCGCGACTCGAGCGTCCTGCGCGAGAGTCGCGAGCGCGCCCGATTGAAATATCTTTTCCTGCGCCATGGTTGGACGACGGAAAGCTTTCTGGAAGCGCTCGAAGACCGCCTGGGATTCCGCCTCGAGCCGGCCATCCCGGAAGACCCCCCCGCCGATGTGTGCCGCGACCACGTCGGCATCCACCCTCAGAAACAGGAAGGCTACCGTTACGTCGGCGTGTCGGTACTCCGCGGACGGATCACGGCGGAGCAGATGCGCGCTGCCGCCCGGCTTTCCGAACAGTTCGCGAGCGGCGAGCTGCGAACCACCGGAATGCAGAACCTGATCGTGGTCAACGTGCCCGAACGGCAAGCCGAGGCCCTGGCATCGGAGCTCGAAGGCGTTGGCCTGGCGGTCGGCGGATCGCCCTTTGCTCGGGGAGCCGTGGCCTGCACGGGGACGGAATTCTGCAAGCTGGCCATCACCGAGACCAAGGGGTTTACGCGCTGGCTGGTGGAGGAGATCGAAGAGCGCCTCCCCGGTTTCGACCAGCCCCTGAAGTTGAACGTCACCGGCTGCCCCAACGGCTGCGGCCAGCACTGGATCGCCGACATCGGCTTGGAGGGCAAGAAGCTGAAGGTGGACGGCCGGCTCGTGGACGCCTATTACTTCTCGCTCGGAGGAGGCGTCGGCAAGCATCCGGCGTTTACCCGGCCGATCGGCTACCGCTGCCCGGCCGGTGAGGTTCCCGAAGCGATCGAGCGCCTGCTGCGCGCCTATCTGGCCGAGCGGCAGGAGGGGGAGAATTTGCGCCAATTCTTTGCCCGTCACCGCGACGAGGAGCTGCGGGCGTTCCTGGCCGGGCGGGAGCTCGAGGCGGTGGCCTGCGACCCATCCCCCGGGCGCGTGCCGCACGGCGTCGAGGCGTGACGGGGCCGGAGCGCAGAGCGGGTTTCAAACCCCGAGGGGGACGTCGCCCGGCTGGCCGCGGGGCCGGGGCGGCAATTTTCGAACGGCTTTTCTTGACACAGGAGGGAACGGTGACGGCAGCAGTGGAGAAAACGGACTTACCCGCGATCGAAGCCGAAGGCTGGAGCGCCGAAGAGGTGCTGGCCTGGGGCTTTGATCGCTTCCATCCGCACCTGGCCCTGGCCTCGGCTTTCGGCGCCGAGGGTATGGTGCTGATTGACATCGCCTCGCGACTTCGCCCCGATTTCCGGCTCTTTACCCTCGACACGGGCTTTTTCTTCCCCGAAACCTACGAATTGATGGAGCGCGTCGAAGAGCGCTACGGTGTCGCGATCGAGCGCTGCCGGCCCGCCCTGTCGCCGCACGAGCAGGCACGCGCTCACGGCGAAGCCCTTTGGAGCCGCCATCCGGACCGCTGCTGCGAAATCCGCAAGGTGCTCCCGCTGCGCTCCAAGCTCGCTGAGCTGGACGCTTGGGTGACGGCGATCCGGCGCGAGCAGTCTCCGGCGCGGGCCTCAACCGCCAAGATCGAGTGGGACGCCAAATTCGGACTGGTCAAACTTAACCCCATCGCCGATTGGACCTGGCAGGAAGTGTGGCAGTACATCCGAACCCACCGCGTTCCCTATAACCCGCTTCACGATCGACGTTATCCCAGCATCGGCTGCACGCACTGCACCCGTCCGGTCGACGGTGGCGAGTATTCGCGCGCCGGGCGCTGGGCCGGATTCGCCAAGCTGGAATGTGGCCTGCATGACCGCGCACCTGGGACGGCGAATGGCGGCTAGCGCCGGGGGAAGCCCCGGGAATTTCGGATCACTCGCATGAGCCTGTTTCCTGTCTTTCTGAAGCTCGAGGGACGCCCTTGCCTGGTGGTCGGGGCGGGCGAGGTGGGCGAGTCTAAAGTCGCGGGCTTGCTCGCCGCTCAGGCGCGGGTACGCGTAGTGGCGCCCGAGGCCACGGCCACCCTCCAGGAGTGGGCGCTCGCGGGAAGAGTCGATTGGGCGGCGCGCGAGTTTGAGCCGGCCGACTTGGAGGGCGCCGCCCTCGTCGTGGTCGCGACTTCCTCGCCCGACCTGAACGCCCGCGTCTTCCGACTGGCGCGGGAGCGCCGCGTCCTCTGCAACGTCGTGGACGATCCTGCCCATTGCGACTTTTATTATCCGGCCATCGTGCGCCGTGGCGATTTGCAGATCGCCATCTCGACCGGCGGCCGCAGTCCGGCGCTCGCCCAGCGACTGCGGCAGGAACTCGAGGAGCAATTCGCACCCGAATACGCGGACTGGCTCGAAGCCTTGGGACGCGCCCGGGACGAGCTGCGGGCTCGGGACGACCTGGACGCGGAGACGCGGCGGCGCCTCCTCCACTTCCTCGCCCGCCCCGAAAGCTTTGAGGAATTCCGCTCTGGCCGACCCGCGGAGGCTCACGGCGGATCGGCTCCGGGCGAGGAAGGGCCAGCCGGGACGGCTCACCCGGCGGCGCCCCGGGCCCGCCGAGCGCCGGGTAAAGTCTACCTGGTGGGGGCCGGGCCGGGGGATCCGGACCTGCTCACCGTGCGGGCGGCGCGGCGGCTGCGGTCGGCGGACGTCGTGCTGCACGACGATCTGGTTCCTCGGCCGGTCATCGAACTGGCCTCGCCGCGGGCGCGGGTGATGAACGTCGGCAAGCGTTGCGGCCGCCGGCGCATCACCCAGGAAGAGATCCATGCCTTGATGATCGGCTTTGCCCGCCAGGGGCTGACGGTGGTTCGTCTCAAGGGCGGAGACCCGCTGACGTTCGGGCGGGCCGGCGAAGAAGTGCGCGCGCTGCGGCAGGCGGGCGTGGAGCTGGAGATTGTGGCGGGCGTGACCGCCGCCTCCGCCGCCGCCGCTGTGGCCGGTATCTCGCTGACCGAGCGGCGCCGGGCGTCGTCGGTGATCTTCATCACCGGCCACCATTGCGCCGAACGCTCCGGCCGCCCGCGCGGCTCCGAGTCGGGGCTGGCCGGTGGAAAACTCCCGCCAAAGGCCACGATCGTGGTGTACATGCCGGGCGACGATCTGGGCCCGCTGGCGGCCGAGTTACGGGCCGCCGGCCTCCTGGCCGAGACGCCGTGCCTGATGGTTTCGCGGCTGGCCGCCCCCGACCAGCAGTTTCGGCGCACCACCCTGGAAGGCCTGGGCCGCGCCGCGCCGCTCCCCTCGCCGAAGCTCCTCATCATCGGAGCCGTGGCCGGCACGGCCGACGAGGGGAGGGCGGAGACCGAGCCCGAACCGGAGCTGGTTACAGCTTCGGCCGAGTAATCGCGCCTTCCGAGGCCGAGGAGACCAGCGCCGCGTACTTCGCAAAGACGCCGGTGCGGTACCGGGGCTCGGGCTCGCGCCAGGCGGCCAACCGCTGGGCGATCTGCTCGGCGGTCAGGCTGACATCCAGGCGGCGGTTCTCAATGTCGATGGTAATGAGGTCGCCTTCGGCCAGCGCCGCGATCGGCCCGCCGCAGGCCGCCTCGGGCGCCGCGTGACCCACCATCAACCCGCGGGTGGCGCCGCTGAAGCGCCCGTCGGTCAGAAGGGCCACGCTGTCGCCCATGCCCTCGCCGACGATCGCGCCCGTCACGCCCAGCATCTCGCGCATCCCCGGACCGCCGCGCGGCCCCTCGTAGCGGATCACCACCACGTCGCCGGGCCGGATGCATTTCGAGGTGACCGCCTTCATGGCGTCTTCCTCGCGGTCGAACACCCGCGCCGGGCCCCGGTGATAGAGGCGTTCGTGGCCGGCCACCTTCACCACGGCGCCCTCCGGCGCCAGATTGCCCTTGAGGATCACCAGTCCGCCCGTCGGCTTAAGAGGCTTCGAGGCCGGATGAATCACCTCCTGCCCGGGGGTTTCCACGGCCCGGCGCGCTTCCTCGCCCAAAGGCTTGCCGGTCACGGTGATCGGATCCTCGCGCACCAGCCCGGCCTCGACGAGTCGCCGGGCGATCAGCGGGATGCCGCCGGCGCGGTGCACATCCACGGCCGTGTACCGCCCCCCGGGTTTGAGGTCGGCGATGAGGGGCGTGCGGCGGCTGACCAGGTCGAAATCGTCGATGGTCAGCTCCACCCCGGCCTCGCGCGCCAGGGCCAGCAGGTGGAGCACCGAGTTGGTGGAGCCGCCGGTGGCGGCGACGCTGGCGATGGCGTTCTCGAACGCCGGGCGGATCATAATGTCGCGGGGGCGCAGATCGCGGCGCAAAACGTCCATCACCAGCTCGCCCGTCCGGCGGGCCACCTCGTCCTTCTGGGGATCGGCGGCGGGAACGCTGTTGAATCCCATCGGCGAGATCCCGATGAATTCCATCACCGTCGACATGGTGTTGGCGGTGAACTGCCCGCCGCAGGCGCCGGCCCCCGGACAGGCGGCGTTTTCGAGCTCCTTCAGCTCGGCGTCGGTCATCAGGCCGGCGGCGTTGGCGCCGATGGCTTCGTAAACGTCGCCCACGGTCACGTCGCGGCCGCGAAACCGGCCTGGGGCGATCGAGCCGCCGTACAGCAGCACGCCCGGCAGGTTGAGCCGCAGCAGAGCCATGGCCGCCGCCGGGATCGTCTTATCGCAGGCCACCAGCGCCACCATGGCGTCGAACATGTGGCCGCGACCTACTAGCTCCATCGAGTCGGCGATCACCTCGCGGCTCACCAGCGAGGCTTTCATGCCCTCCGTGCCCATCGTCACGCCGTCGGAAATCGCGATGGTGTTGAATTCCATCGGCGTGCCCCCGGCGGCGCGGACGCCGTCCTTGACGCGGGCGGCGAGGCGCCGCAGATGAAAGTTGCACGGCATCGTCTCGATCCAGGTGTTGGCGATGCCCACGATGGGGCGCGACAAATCTTCGTCCGTAAAGCCGATGGCCTTCAGCATGGCGCGGGCCCCGGCGCGTTCGCGGCCTTCCAGAATGATGCGGCTGGGAAGTAGCATGGAACCTCCGTTTAGAAGCTGCGATCTTCGCAGATTTGGAGCCGACGGGCAAGCCCCGCGCGGCGGCCGCCGCGCGGAAACAGCCGGGAATCCGCGGCCGGGCGCTGCGCCGTCAGAAGAACAGCTTCAACCCGAACTTGATCTGCCGCTGTCCTTCCGTCGAGGTCGTGCCCGAGAAGAGGCTGGGAGTGGCGAATCCGGTATTTTCGGAGGCGAGGCCAGCATCGTCGAGGAACGGGTCGACGCTCGAGAAGTTGGGATGATTGAACACGTTGAGGGCGGTGACGTCGAAGCGGAGGTTGAAGCGCTCGCTGATCTTAATGTTCTTGTAGATGCTGAAATTGGCGATGTTGGTGTGGTAGTCGCGCAGGATGTTCCGGCCGGCGCTGCCCCACGGAGTGCCGTAAATCGAGTCGGCCGTCGCCCCGTTGACGATCAGGCGAACCCCGTTCGGAGACAAAATCTGCGTCGCGCCCGTCGTGTTGACCAGATTGAAGTTCAGCATCGTGTTGGCCGACAAGCCGCACCCCACTCCGAATCCCACGCAGGCATCCCCGGCGTAGATTCCCACCGGATTCACGGGAGCTTTCGCGTTGCCCACGAACGGCCGCGCCGTCTCAAAGACTCCGATAAAGGCGCTATCGAAGGGGAAGTCGTAAACCGAGCCGCCGGTCGAGGTGTTGAGGGCGAACTGCGCCGGGCTGTAGGGCTGGCCGCTGGCAATCAGGTAAGTCCCCGCCAGGCCCCATCCGCCGAGAAGGTGCCCGACCACCCCGGCCTGGCCGCGGAAGACAGGGAGGTCTTCGTAGAAGCTCAGCGCCCAGGCCTTGGGGATGTCCAGGCCGGACAGTCCATGCTCGCCGTGAACATAATCGAGCGGATTCTGGGAAAAGGCATCCGTGTTGCCGCCGGCGAAGGTGCTGAAAATCTCGCTGACGTTATCGGTCGTCTTGCTCCAGGTGAACGACGTGCGGAGCGTCAACTGGTTGGCCAGGTTGGTCGCTCGCAATTCCGTCTGCAGGCCGTTGTAATCCGAGACTCCGGTGTTGGTGCGGAGGCGGACGACGCCCAGGTTGCAGTTTACCCGCCCCACCGCCTTCGGCACCACCGCCTGCGCGGCCGGGCAGGGCGTCAGCCCGGACGGAACCAGGCTGGGGAAGGCGGCGGCCAGCCCGTCAATCGCGGGGTTGCCGTTGATCGATTGGAACAAGTCGGTGCCGTGATTGCCGACGTAGCGAACCTCCGCCACGGCATGTTCCGTCAGCTCCCGCTGGACTCCGAACGACCAACTGTGAACGCGGTCGCCACGGAAGTTGGGGGTGACGGTAGTCTGGTTAAACGAGCGAGGGTCGGCCACGCCCAGGGTGAGGAACGGCCCCAACTGGCGGCGGACGGTCGGGCCAAAGGGCTGAGCGGGAAGCGGGTTGCTGGAGGCCCCGGCCCCGGTGATCGTCTGGGCGAGAACCTGGGGCGCGGCGCTGGCGATATTGAGGTAGATGTTGTAAAAGGCCGGATCATACGTGAGCCGGTAGCCTCCCCGCAGGACGAGCTTGCCGCCGCCCCAGGCTGGCGTGTAGGCAAAGCCCGCGCTCGGCCCCCAGTTGTTCTTGGGCGCGGGCAGGTCCGGGAAGGTTCGCACCGAGAGGGGCAGGGCCGGGTTAAAGAAGGGGGTGGAGCTCGACTCCCGCTTCACGTCCAACTGGTGGAACAGATTGGCGGGCTGGCCGAAGTAGGAATAGGTCAAGCCCAGGTTCAAGGTGAGGTGCGGCTTAATTTTCCAGTCGTCGCCGACGTAGAAAAAGTTGTCGTGCTCGCGAAAATCCAGATTCGGGCTGCCCAAGGTGATGCTGATGGAGCGGGGGACGTTGAGGGCGAAATTCTCGAAGCTGGAAAAAGTGAAGCGGCCGTTGTAGTTGGGCAGAAAGACGTTCGGCGACCGCTGATAGGTGATGTTGGTGCCGGCTTTAATCTGGTGGTGCCCGCGGAAGTAAGTCCAGTTATCCTGGAACTGGTAAGTGTTGACGATGCGCCCCTGCGGCGCGTTGGTGGCCGGCCCGAAATCCAGATATCCCGACGGCATGTGGACGTTCGTCAGCGCCGAGGCCAGATTCGTCTGGTTGGGGACGGTGTTGCCAATCCCGTTCCCGCCGAATTCCACGACCAGGCGGCCGTAGCTCACACGGCCCTCATTGACCATCGAGGCCGAAAGATTGCGCGTCCAGTCGAGGCCGATGTCTTCGCTGAACGACGGCACGTTCGCCGGATATCCGGCCGCCGCCGTCCCGAAGGGATCCGCGTTCTCGGGATTCTGGGTCTGGCGAATGTAGCGGCCATAGACGTGGTCTTTGTCTCTCTGCCAATCGACCCGCGCCAGAAAATCGTATTCCTTATACGGGGTGGCGAGGCTGCGCTGCACCCCCGCGAACTGGACGTTGCAAGGGTTGCCGCCCGGGCCGGCCAGAGTCACCGTCTTCGGCGTGCCGCTTGGCGTCGGATTTCCTCCCTTGATCCCGTACGGTCCGAACTGTTGGAGATCGGCCACGGAAGCGCTGTTCGGGAAGCACGCCGCCAACTGTTGCAAGCCGGCAGGGGTGGGAGTGAGGTTGCCGGTGGAGTAGTTGGTGGTGCCGGGGATGATTTGGTCGTCCCAGCCGCTGAAGACAAACAGCTTGTTCTTGATGATCGGGCCGCCGGCACTGACGCCGCTGAACTCGTCGTTAAACTTGGGCAGCCTCTTCAGTCCCTCAAACGCCTTCTGAGTGTTGCTTAAGGTGCCCAGTTTCCAGCTACTCTCCGTCCCGAATACATCTCCGTGCCAGTCGTTGGTGCCCGACTTGGTCACAATGTTGACGACCGAGCCGGAGTTGCGCCCGTATTCCGGCCCGAAATTGCTCGTCGTGATCTGATACTCCTGCACGAAGTCCGGGTTCGACAAAAACAGGCCCGGGCCGGCTACCGAGTTGTCGTTATTGTTCTGGCCGTCGATCTGTTGATCGTTGTTGCGGCCCCGCAGACCGTTGACGGAAAATCCGATCCCGTTGGTGTTGGAAAAGTTGTTGTCCCGCGTCGCCACAATGCCCGGCAGCAGCACGGCCAGATTATCCAAACCCTCGTTCTCACCCACCCCTGGCAATACCTCGATCGTCGACGAAGAGAGCGAATTCGTCACCTGGGCCTCGGTGGTGTGCAACAGCGGCGGCGCCGCCGAAACCTCCACCGTGGTCGTGACCTGCCCCACCTCCAAGGTGATATTTCCCAGGTTCGTTTCCTGGTTCGACCCCACCTGGACGTTTTCGAGCGTCAGCTTCCTAAAGCCCTCCTTGCTGACGGTGACCAAATAGCTGCCGATCCCAAGCAGCGGCAGGCGAAAAAGCCCGGTGGCGTCCGTCACCGCCCGGTAGACCGCTCCGGTGGCGGCTTCTTTCGCTTCAACCTGGGCCCCCGGAATCGCCGCTCCGGTGGGATCCACGACCGTCCCGGAAATCGAGCCCTTCACCACCTGGGCCTCCAACCGCGCGGCTCCAACCGCCAACACCACCCACCCCACCGCCAGTATCCTCAGCTTCTGCACGAGACTCCGACGGCTGTCCATACATCCTCCTTGACCCAACAGTGCTCGCCTCAACTCACCACAGCACCAGCGTCATCTGGGGCTCGCGTGCGGACGGCAGAATTGGCTTCTCGCCTTGGGAGAGGCAGCCCAGACGAGCTTTCCGGCCATACATCTACGGCGAAGCTCCGCCCCTCCGGCAGGTTGGACCTTCGCACTGGGAACGGCAATCGAATGGCCAAATTCACGGTCTCTATGATCATCACGTAAGTTAATCATATGCAACAACTTAGATAAGAATGGAAGAAACCGGTTCGGGAAGGTTATATTAAAAATCATAGGCATGATACCGAAAATCATAGAAAGTGGCGTACTCCCGCCATCTTTCGGTCTTGACATGTCTAATAGAGTAGTTTATAATTGATTGGTTATGACGAGCCTCCTTCATAGACCCGCTCGCCGCGGCACGGACAGGCGGGTCAAAATGTGGGGGGATGGTGGGGGGTCGAAGCCACTATGTGGTTGAAAACAAACTACCTAGTGGCTTCGCCTCAAAAACGAAGCCGCTAAGTTGTTGAAAATACGTCGGGGCTTCTTTGGAAAGCCACTAGGTTCATGAAAAGTAATATACTTACATTTAAATTTGAGCCTCGAGATTCCTCGTAACTTATTGAAAATCCGTTAAGGCCGCGAAGCGGTCCTGCGAGAAAGCCACTAGGTTGTTGAAAAATAATTGGTTATCTGTTTTTAGCGGCGAATGGGCCTGCCACCCCAACGCCGTGCCGCCGGATCGGAAAGGGAGCTTTCAGGAAGGCTGGCTCGTGACGTCTCCAGGCGCCATGACGATAGCGACAACCGATATGTAACATTAAAATACTTGACAGATGCAGTACGATTGTGCGATAAGGAACGCAGCTTGTAAAGCAATGGGGCGGGCTTTGAGGGGGCGCGCTCCAGCCAGGAAGTGAATCATGGCCTTGAGTCCGATACCCGTGGTGACATTTCAAACCTCCATCGAGCCGAATGCGCCGCCGTCTGCCAGCCGGCCGGCGGAGCCGGGGTCGAAATCGAGCCAACAGGATCAGGTGCAAAACCTCGAGCAGCTACCCACCAACCAGATTCCGACCCAGGCGCCGGGGCTGTTTGGGTTGGCGCTGGCTCTCGAAAACTTCGATCAACGCGATCAGACCTTCGTTCAAGAGAACCTGCCGGCGTCTCCCTCGTCCCGGAGCTACTCTTCGCCGGCTACACCCGCCACTTTATTCAGTCCCAATCCACCGGCTTCCCCGGGCGGCACCCAGCCGGCCGCCACCGGTCAGGCGCCGAACCCGGCTCAACCGGGGAAAGGGAGCGCGCGGCCCAATCCCGCCGCCTTGAATCCTGGTCAGGCTTCCGGCCAACTTTTAAATCTTTTTGCGTGACGATCGGGCGCTGCCCGTCACCGGCTGTTGATGCAGCCTATCGACCGGCGGCCGCGCGGCTGGCGTTTCTGAGGCCGGCTTGCCGCGCCGCCGCGCCCTTGTGATAGGATAACGCAGGTTTCGAGAAGCGCAGGAGCCGCGGCGCGGCTCGCCGGGAGTGAGAGGCCGATGAACGCATCAGCAGAGCAGGAACCGTTGTCCGCCGAAACGCTTTCGCCGGCCGAGCGCGCGCGCCGGCGATTGATCGGCTGGATGCTGGGCGTGTCGGCCAGCGTCCTCGGCGTATTGATGGCGATTCCCCTCGTCCGCGTGGCGCTCTATCCGCTGCTGGCCCAGGCGGCGGCGAATCCGTGGGCGGATCTCGGGCCGGAAGACGACTTTCGCTCGCTCACCACGCCGGTGCGGCGGGTGATTCAGATCCGCAAGCTGGACGGCTGGCGGCAGATCACCGCGGAACGGGTCGTCTACGTCACCAAGGGAGCAGACGGAAAGCTCGAGGTGCTGACGGCCGTCTGCCCGCACTTGGGTTGCGAGGTGCAGTGGAATCCCGACCTCGGGCAGTTCAAATGCCCGTGTCACGGCGGCACTTTCGCGCCCGACGGCCGGCACCTTTCCGGCCCTCCTCCGCGCGGCATGGACCCGTTGCCCTTGTCGGTCGAGAACGGCCGCCTGCGCGTGCAATACGAATACTTCCGGAATCTCGTGCCGACCCGGGAAGTCATGAGTTAAGCGCCAGCCAGGATATTGACCCATGTCGGATTCGCCCATGGCCGCGCCTCCCAACTCCTCGCCACCGCGCCCGCCCGCGAGCGGACTCGGCGCCTGGCTCGATCAGCGCACCGGCTGGAAACAGCTGCTCCACGAATTTCTGGACGAGCGCATTCCGGGCGGCGCGCGCTGGTCCTATGTGTTCGGCTCCGGCCTGCTGTTTATCCTGCTCTCGCAAGTGGTGACGGGCATCTTTCTGGCGCTTTATTACGTGCCCTCGGCCGATCACGCCCATACGACCGTGGCCTACCTCGTCAAGGTGGTGACGGACGGGGCTTTTCTGCGCAGCCTGCACGCTTACGGCGCCAGCATCATGGTGATCCTGCTGGTCATCCACATGACCCAGACGTTTCTGTTCGGGTCCTATAAAGCCGGCCGCGAACTGCTTTGGGTGGCGGGCTGCGTTCTGTTCGCGCTGGTTCTGGGCATGGCGTTCACCGGTTATTTGCTCCCCTGGGACGAGCGCTCCTATTTCGCGACGGCGGTCGGCACCAACATTCTGAGCGAGGTGCCGCTCGTCGGCCAGTGGCTGAAGCTGGTGCTGCGCGGCGGACCCGACATGGGGACGCTGACCGTTTCGCGCTTCTTCGTCGCCCACGTCTTCCTCATCCCGGCCGCCCTGCTGCTGTTCGTCGGCCTCCACTTGTTCCTTTTCCGCAAGGCCGGACCGGCCGGACCTCCCAGCGGCGACGCGGCCGAACTGCGCCGCCGCGCCCAGACGTTTTATCCGCGGCAACTGCTGATGGATGCGGTCATGGCGTTGCTCCTCATCGTGATCCTGGCGGCGCTCGCCCACTTCCGGCCGGTGAGCCTGGGGCCGGAGGCGAATCCGGCGGATACGCAGTTCATTCCGCGGCCCGATTGGTACTACCGCCCGGTGTTTCAATGGCTGAAGTATTGGGAAGGCCCGCTCAGCGTGGTCGGCATTCTGGTAATTCCCGGCGTCCTCGGCGGCCTGCTGGTTTTGCTCCCCTTCTACGATCGGCGCGCGGAGCGCCGGCCGGGGAAGCGACCCGTGGCGACCGGCCTTTTCTCGGTGGTGCTCGCCGGCCTGGTGGCGCTCGGCGCCATCAGTTACTACGCTGACTACCATGATCCGGCCATCGCCGCCCAACTGCGCCGCCAGGACGAGGCCGAGCGGCGGTTCATGGAGCAGCCGTTTGAGCCCGAGGCGCAAGCCCCAGCCGCGGCGCCGGCGGCCGAGGCGGCGAATCCGCTGGTGGAGCAGGGCCGGCAGATTTTCACCGCGCAGGGCTGCGTGGCCTGCCACGGCGAGGGCGGGGCGGGCACGGCTTTGGCGGTCAAGCTGACGGGCATCGGCCAAAAGCTGCCGCCCGACGAGCTGGCGCGTCTGATCCGCCATCCGAACGCCCGCATGACGGCCGGAGGGATGCCGCCGTTTCCGCTTGCCGACGACCAGATGAAGGCTCTTATCGCCTATTTGGATAGCCTACACTGAAAGGGCCCGCGCGGCCTTTTTTCCCCGCTGCCCTCCCGTTACCAAAGTACTATTTACTTTCTGAGGGAAAGGCTTTTAGATGGTCGCTGGCAGGCCGGCCAGGAAGCGGTCCGGCCCCATCATAAAGCCTGGAGGTGTTTGATGAACCGCTGCCCGTATTGCGGTTATCCGGCGTACGCATACGCGCTCGAGTGCGCCAAGTGTCACTTCCCGCTGACGCGGGGCGGCACGCTGTATTCACCAGCCAAGACGCCGTGGATCGGAGCCGAGCGGGCGCTTGAGATTCGCAGGAAGGCGCTGGCCGTTCTGGCTTTAGGGCTCCTGCTGAAAGTTTACTGGGGCGGCTACGGACCTTGGCCAGTCATTTCGCCGCCGGCGCTCGACCATCTGCGCTCCTGGCTCGAACCGCTCTTCACCGAAGGGGGCGCGGCGGCCTACGCGGCGGGCTGGGTTCTGAGGTTCTTTTAAGGCCGGCGGCGGCTCGGGCGCCGCGGCGGGTTTTACCGGACCCGGCCGCGCGCGGCGACGCGCCAGCAGCCCGCCACCTGTTCGTCGCGGACGATAAACACCTCGTCGTGCATGTTAACGCACGCGCAGACGTGGTTGGGGATCACAGTCAGGACTTCGCCCACCCGGAAGGCATGGGCGGATTGAGTGATGTCGAGGTGCCCGTGCTCCTCGTTGAGCTTGAAGAGCCGGGCGTCGGGGGCCTCGACGACATAACCGTAACCGGCTTTCGGGCCGGAGCCGAGGGCGTCGGAAGAGAGCGTTTTGGAGCCCGCGTCGATGATGGCGCGGCCGGGGACAGCCTTCGAGACGACGCTGGTGAGGACGCGCGCCGCGCAATCCTCGATCCGGCACGCGCCCTGATAATACGTGTTGAGGTCGTTATAGACATAGGTCCCGGGACGAATCTCGGTGAGGCCGGGAATCTCGTGCGAGAGCGCCGCCGAGGGCGTCGAGCCCCCGGAAACGATCTCGAGCGGCAGGCGCGCCGCCGCCCAGGCGTCGAGCGCCCGCCGGACGCGCGCCGCCACGCGGTTCACCTCGGCCCGCCGCTCTTCGAGCGTTCCCCAAACGTTGCCGTAATAGGTCATCAGCCCACGACATCGCAGGCCGGGCAACTTCTCGATCTGCTTTGCCAGTTCCACGCAAGCCGAGCCCGGCGCCACGCCGCAGCGGCCGAACCCCGAATCAAACTCCACCAGCACGCCGATCGTCGCCTCTTGCGCGCTCGCGGCCTTCGACAGTTCGCGCGCCGTCGCCGCGCTGTCGAGCGACAGGAGCATCCGCCGGCGGCGAGCGAGCGCGGCGAGACGCTTCAAGTTTTCCGCGCCCCACACCGGGTAAGCCACCAGCAGATCATCGAACCCGGCTGCCGCCATCGCCTCGGCTTCGCCCACCTTGGCCACGGTGAGCCCGGCCGCGCCGCGCTCGATCTGTCGCCGGGCCACGTCCGGCGTCTTGTGGGTCTTGGTGTGAGGCCGCAGAGCGAGATGGTGCTGGCGGCAGTAATCGGCCATCCGGTCGAGGTTGCGCTCGAGGATTTCCAGGTCGATGATCAACGCCGGGGTTGGCAGTTCACGATAATGCATGGAGCCCTTCTTGCGCCGAGGCGGGGTGCGTCCGGGCCCTCCCGGAGCCGCCCGCGGAGGAGCAAGTTCCGGCGCCAGACCGGGCTAGTGCCTCGGGCCGGCGGTTCCTTTGCGAACGCGGGCAATACAGTCGATCTCGACCTTGATCGAACCGGGCAGCATGCAGCCGACCGTTGTCCGCGCCGGCGGGTCTTCCGGGAAGAATTCTTTGAACACTTCGTTCATGGCTTGAAAGTCGCCCATGTCTCTGAGGAACACGCCGAAGCGAACGACGTCGCGGAGGGAACTGCCCGCCGCATCGAGAATCGCGCCCAGATTCCGAAGGACGCGGCGGGTCTCAGAACGGATGTCGCCGGGTTCGAGCCGGCCGGTTTGGGGGTCAATGGCCCCTTGGCCGGCCACGAAAACCCAGCCGTCGGAAACAATCGCTTGGGAATAGGCGCCCTGAGGTCGCGGGGCGTCAGAGGTGCGGATGACTTTGCGCATATCGGCTCCGGTTTTGCCGCTCGCGGCGCGCGGGGCAGCCCGCCGACGTTCAGCCACCGAGCGTTTCCGTCAGCGCTCGTGGGCGACGGAGGCGGCGTCCAGATCGGCTGCCCGGACCGCCCTCGGCGCCCAGCGGCGATAGACGTCGGTCATGGCGTCAATGGCCGTCCGGCTGACCATTTCCGTCGTGCAAATCAGCAGGTGGTTCTTCAGCTCGGGGTAGAACCGCTCGAGGTGAAGACCGCCAATGATCTTCTCTTCGCGCAGCGCGGCCAGCAGTTCGTCCGCGTCGCCGGGGACTTTGACCGCCACCTCGTTGAAGTGGGGAGCGGAAAACGGCGTCTCGACCCCCGAAACCGCGCGCAGCCGCTCGGCCGCGTAACGCGCTTTGGCCAGGTTGTGCGCGGCCAGCGCCCGCAGGCCGCGCTTTCCGAGCAGGCAGAGGTAAATGGTGGCGTTCAGGGCCATCAGCGACTGACTCGTGCAAATATTCGACGTCGCCTTCTCGCGCCGAATATGCTGCTCGCGGGTGGCGAGCGTGAGGACGTATCCGCGCCGCCCGCGGCGATCGGTCGTTTGGCCAACCAGGCGCCCCGGCATCTGGCGAATAAACCGTTCGTGCGTGGCCAGAAACCCTACGTACGGACCGCCGAAGGCCACCGGCACCCCGAACGACTGGGCCTCACCACAGACGATGTCCGCCTCCACGGGCGGCTTGACGATCGCCAGCGACAAAGGTTCCGCCACGGCGACCACCAGGAGGGCGCCGCGCCGGTGGGCGATCTCGGCGACCGGCGCCACGGATTCGAGAGCTCCCAGGAAATTCGGCGTTTGCAGGACGACCGCCGCCGTGTCGTCGCGGGTGGCGGCGTCGAGCGCCGCGAGGTCAATCTGGCCCGAGGCGGCATAGGGAACTTCGTGCAGGCGCACGCCCTGATGTTGCAGGTACGTTTGCACCACCTGGCGATATTCCGGATGGACGGTGCGGGCCATCACCACCTGCTCGCGCCGCGTCAGGCGCATCGCCATGAGCACGGCCTCATTGGTGGCGGTCGAGCCGTCATAAAGGGACGAGTTGGCCACCTCCATTCCCGTCAACTGGGCGATGAGCGTCTGAAACTCGAACATCGCCTGCAGGTTTCCCTGGCTGATCTCGGCCTGGTAAGGGGTGTAGGACGTCAGAAATTCGCCGCGCAGGATCAGCGTGTCGATCACCACGGGGCGGTAATGGGAGTAGGCTCCCGCGCCGAGCAGACAGACATAGTCGCGCGCGCTGGCGCTGGCCGCCTGCTTGAAAAATTCGAGAATTTCGGCCTCGGATAACGGCCCCGGCAGGTTCAGCGGCCGGCGGAGTCGCAAGTCTTCCGGGATCTGGGCGAACAGCTCGTCGATCGAATCGTGGCCCGTCGCGCGGAGCATGGCCTGGCGGTCGGCGGGAGAGTTGGGTAGGTAGCGCATCAGTGCCCGGCTCCCTCGCGGACATAGGCCTCGTATTGCTCCGCCGTCATCAAGCCCTCCGTCTCTTTGCGGTCCCGCAGCCTTACCTTGATCAGCCACGCCTCGCCGTGCGGGTCGGCGTTGAGCAGTTCGGGGCTTTCCTGGAGTTTTTTGTTCACCGCCACCACTTCGCCGGTAACCGGCGAGTAGACGTCGGAGACCGCCTTCACCGATTCCACCGTCCCGAACGACTCCCGGGCGACGACCTGGTCTCCCACCTTGGGCAGCTCGACAAAGACAATGTCGCCCAGTTCCTTCTGGGCATGGTCGGTGATCCCAATCGTGCCCGTGAGCTCATCGACGCGAATCCATTCGTGCTCACGGGTGTAAAGGAGTTCTTGTGGATACATAAATCCCTCGACCCATCAGGAATGACGAGCGGCGGGGATACTACCGGCCGGCGGCGGAGCACGCCACGGCCAGGGCCCGGAGATTCATCATCCTGCGTTTGAACTTCACGATTTCGCCGTTCGCTTGTAAAACGGCAACGGCACCAGCCGCGCCGCCACCCTCTGGCCGCGAATTTCGACGGCAATCTCTCGTCCCGCCACGGCCGCCTCGGACGGCAGCACATAGGCCAGGCCGATGTTCCTTCTCAAGAAGGGCGCGTACGATCCGCTGGTGACTCGCCCGGCGGGCTCGCCACCGATCCAGACGGGGTAGCCGTCGCGGGCGATTCCGCGCCCCAGCATTTCAAATCCTACCAACTTCTTGCGCAGCCCGTGCTGCTGCTCGGCGAGCAGGGCCGCCCGGCCCAGGAACTCGCCCTTGTCGAACTTGCAAATCCAACCCAAGCCGGCTTCGAGCAGCGTCGTTTCCTCATCCAGCTCGTGGCCGTAAAGCGGGTAGGCCGCTTCCAGCCGCAGCGTGTTGCGCGCCCCGAGGCCCGCCGGCAGGAGGCCATCGGGCTTCCCGGCGTCCAGCAACGCGCTCCACACGCGCTCCGACTCGGACGGCGGGAAGTAGAACTCAAATCCGTCTTCGCCCGTGTAGCCGGTGCGGGCGAGGAGCCCCCCGACGCCGCAGCACGTCGCCGGCCGGAAACAGTAATACTTGATCGCCCCCAGGTCGGCGTCGGTGAGGCGAGCCAAGATGGCCGCCGCGCGCGGTCCTTGCAAGGCCAGCTGCGAGTACTCGTGCGAAACATCGCGCACGGACGCCCCCCAGGAGTTGTGGCGCGTAATCCACTCGAAGTCTTTCTCGGTGTTCGCCGCGTTGACACAGAGCAGGTAGTGGTCTTCGGCCAGGCGATGCACGAGGCAATCGTCGACGGCGCTCCCTTGAGGATACATCAGCGCCGTGTATTGCGCCTGCCCGACGGCCAGGCGCGCGACGTCGTTCGAAGTCACGTACTGCAGCAGAGCGAGCGCGCCCGAGCCGCGGAGCTCGATCTCGCCCATGTGGCTGACGTCAAAAAGGCCGGCGCGGGTGCGGACCGCGAGGTGCTCCTGCATGATGCCGGTGTACTCGAGCGGCATCTCCCAGCCGCCGAACTCCACCATCCGCGCGCCGGCAGCCCGGTGAGCCTCATAGAGAGCGGTGCGCTTCAGCGTGAGTCCGGCCGGCGTCGCCAAACGAAGCCTCTAGGCGAGGGGAATGAACCTCAAGCAGGGAACGTAGCACAGTCGGAAAGAACCGGTCAAGGCAAGCTCGCCGCGCGAGCGGCGAGAGTCAGAAGCCTTTGAACCGAGCCGGGCGGCCCGCCAAGAAGGCCTCGAGCCCCTCAGTGCAGTCGTTCGATTCGAAGCATTTCATCTGGGCCGACACTTCAAAATCCATCATCAGGTCGAGCTGCGTCTCCAGCCGCTGGTAAAGCGCCTGCTTGAGCAGGGCGACGGGGAGGGGCGGTGCCGAGGCCAGGCGGGCGGCGAGCGTCTCGGTTTCCGCGGTCAGCCGGTCGTGCGGCACGACCCGATTCACTAAACCGATGCGGAAGGCCTCCTCGGCCCCCAGCGGCTCGCCCAGGAGGTACATCTGGAGCGCCCGGCCGAGACCGACGAGGCGCGGCAGCGAGAACGTGCCTCCCCAATCGGGATGCAGCCCGACTTCGAGAAACGCCTGCGTGAACAGGGCGCGATCCGAAGCGATACGCAGATCGCAGGCCAGCGCCAGATTCATTCCGGCGTCGATTGCCGGACCGTTCACCGCCGCCACCACCGGCTTGGGCAGCTCGCGGATGGCCTTGACCAGGGCGTGCCCCGCTTCGAGATAGCCGCGGAACGCCACCGACTGGTGCCGGGCCTTGAGGTCCATCATCCCCTGAAGATCGGCACCGGTGGAGAAGCTTTCCCCCGCGCCGGTGATTACGGCGACGCGAACGGAGGGATCGTGAAGAATGTGGGCTAGGGCGCGGGCCAGTCCGGCGCGCACCTCGTCGTCGAGGGCGTTGCGGCGGTCGGGACGATGGAGAGTGAGGGTGACGACGGCTCCGGCTTGCTCACACAACACGGCTTCATCGGGCATGGTGCTCTACCCGCTGGCCAGGCCGGCGGCAACCGGCGCGCCCCAGCACGCCGGTCAGGTGCCGGAGGTTCCGGAGAGGGGAAATACGGATCTGGCCACCAGCTATCAGGTTCATGGCTTCAACTTTCTTACACTCGGCTGACGGAACGGCGATTCTTTCGCTGTTCGGCGGCTTCTCGGCACGCTGCGATAAAGTCCTTGAAAATCTGGCGTTGCTCGGGATGCTCCAGGAGCTCTTCCGGATGCCACTGGATGGCAAGCAAAAAAGGATAGTCATCCGCTGCTTCCACCGCTTCCACCAGCCCGTCTTCGGAGTGGGCGGTCACCTTCAGTCCACGGCCCAGGCGCCGAATGGCCTGATGATGCAGACTGTTCACCCGGCAGCTACCTTGAATGGAGGCGCTAAGGCGGGACTCCGGCTCCGTCACCGTCACTTGGTGGGTCGTCGCGCTACGATCACCGGTCTGCCGGTGTTCAATCTCTGTATGGCGGTCACTCTTAAGGTCCTGATAGAGGGTGCCGCCGAACTTCACGTTGATCATCTGTGCGCCGCGACAGATGCCCAAGATCGGCAGACGCCGGCGCAGGGCCTGATCGAGCAGCCCAAGCTCGAACCGGTCTCGGGCGCGGTTCACGTGCACGTTGTCATACCTCTTCGGTTCCCCGTAAAACTCCGGGTCTACATCTTCGCCGCCCGCGAATAGAATGCCGTCCATCTCTTCCGCCCGCAGGCACGTGCCATCGGCTGCAGTTACTAGCTCCAGCTCTTCAGGATG
Organism: Acidobacteriota bacterium; assembly: GCA_902812365.1. Lineage (GTDB taxonomy): Bacteria > Acidobacteriota > Terriglobia > UBA7540 > UBA7540 > CADDZC01. The sequence goes on from CADDZC010000044.1 coordinate 28,420, forward strand.
CGCGCCGGTTCTCTCTAGCGCCTTGAAATAGGGCGATTCGCGACCCTTGGACTTCTCCTTCTCGGAAACGGACAGGGTGATCTTCACTGAACCTCTCCCCTTTGGAGGCTATCGTCCCGGCGCGGCCTCACCCGCCGCCCACTTCTGGAGTGCTGATCCGATTTCATGATACCGCGGGCGGGGGGATTGTCAACGATGTGGCGCCTTTTCTCGGCGCTGTCATTCGGCTCCGCGTTGTGGTAGCGTTTCTCGACGATGACTTTTCCTGTGCCAAAGCTTGCCGGACGCACGCCGGCTCCCGTGCGGTGGAACGGGGCGGGTCGCGCAGGCGCCCATGATGGGGCCGGAAGGCGGCTGCGCTCGAGCCGGCGATTACTCCGCGTTCTCGGGGTGCTCATGAGGCTCGGGGCCGCGTTGCTCGCCAGCACAACGGTGTTACCTGGAGCGCCGACAGGTTTCCACCTGATCACCGGCCGGTCGTTTGACGCGGCTTTGCCTCGAGACTTCTATCTGGAAGGGAATGCCATTCCGACCGAAAAGCGCAATGCTAGGCTGGTCGAAACTCCGCGAGGCCGCAGGTTGCTCATAGCCCTCATCGACACAACGGGTTATAGCTCGCAGGTACAGAAAAAATACATCGGAATGCTCATCACCGAAGGCGAGGTTTCACTGTGTGGACATCGCCTGGGGATCGGTAGTTACGGATTCGGGCTGGAGGTGCCACCGCAGCCGAGCGGTGCGAGAGCAACCTTTCACCTTTATGATCAGGCGGGGAACGAGGTTTTTAGGTGCCAGGCGGGCAAAGACTTAACGGATCATCACCCTCGCCCGTTGGAGGTGCGGCTCGGGCCGGGCGCGGGCGCCGAGCTGTATCTGGGACGGTACCACCTCGAGCTGGAAGGCCGGTGAGATCACGCCGGCTGGTAGCCGCGATCATTGAGGAGAACTCGGAAAGCGTATTTAGGGCTGTGACGATGAAGTCGATGACCGGCACATTACTAGGCGGTTACGGAAGTGTGAAAGACAGTTCCACTTTGTGCTTGTATGTTTCCTTGTGGGACCAGTTAGGCATGGGGCTTGGTCAATGCAAGATGTTGTGATTCAGTCAGTTATCTGAAAGTCGGGTTTGGATGCCCAGTTGCTTGGTACCAAGGCGTACGGTTGTGACTGCAGGGCGGAGCCAAAAAGGGGGAAATTGCGGCTTGCGCCGAGGGAGTGCATATGAGAAGGGCGCTGTTGGTGGTTGCATTATTGGTGGGTGTTTCATCGGTGGGGTTGGCGGGAACCTGCGGCGTCGGTACCCTGGCAAGTTATATGGGCACGAGCTGCACGCTAATGACCACCGGGGGAGCAACGTTAACATTCGACGACTTCGGGTACACGAGTTCCGCATTCGGCGGAGCCTCTGCCATTCCGGCCTCCGGGGTTTCCGTCACACCGGTGGTGAATGGCAACGAAGTCGGTTTCCTGTTTACCGCGCCGTGGAGCGTGGGATCCACCCAGGGTTTGGACTCGGGGATCACCTTCCAGGTCAGCGGTAACATTACTGATGTCGTGGCCCAAATGGGAGGTTACGGTTTCACGGGCACGGGCGGTGTGAGCGTGGCGGAAACGTCCACGGTCAACGGCTCGCCCTTGAGCCTCTTCCTGGTTGACAATTCCGGTGGCCTCATCGCCAGCGACAGTGCAACGTTCGCGGCCGTGCCATCGCTGCTCATCACTAAGGACATCGCCCTGAACGGCAACGCCAAAGGTTCGGCTGCCGTATCGTTTGTCTGGGATGAGTTCTCGGCTCAAGTCGTCCCGGAACCGGCTTCGATGTTTCTTCTGGGCTCCGGCTTGCTCGGACTTGCTGGCTACGTTCGGCGGCGCAAGCTGGGCAAACGATAGAATCCCGCCCTTGAAAAGAAGTTCGGGCTCGGCCATTAGTTATCTGAGGTTGAACTCAACAGGCTGCCTTGCTGCGGGCAGCCTTTTTTGTTGCTGCATTTGAGCTTCGCTTTCGGCTTTTGAACCCGAAGAAAGGTTGAAAATGAGGGCGATTCACGTTCGCCTGAGGGGGCGGCGGCAGGCTGCACGAAGGCAGGGAGAGGTCCAGTTTCCACTGCCGCTATTCCCCTGAAAGGCGAGTCGAACGAGGCGTCGGACCGTGAAATCAGTTGGTTTCTTCAGGGAGAAATCGCACATGCTATTTCGTGATCTGTGGCGTCATTGTGCCGGGTGGTTTGCCATCGCGGTACTGCCGCTCCTCGTGGCACTCGCGGTGGCGTGGCCGCATGACGGGCCGGCTCAAGCCGGCACCGAAACGGTCCGCCGTGACTTCTCGGCGGCTCCAGCAGCCGATCATCGCCCTCCTCAGTTTGACCCTCGCCACCGTCACATGCGCTTGAGTTTTGAACTCAACCGGGGCCAGGCGGCAACTTCGGTGGGATACCTGGCGCGCGGTAACGGGTTCACGTTGTTTTTGACCCCCACTGAGGCCGTTCTAGTATCGCGGTCTCTCCACAGTTCGCCGTCTTCGGTCGTCAGCGACGTGTTGACGCTCCGCCTCGCGGGATCTAATCCCGCCGCCCGTCTGTCCGGGCTCGACGCGCTGCCGGGCCAAGCCAACTATCTACTCGGACGCGACCGTTCGCACTGGGTGACCAACGTTCCGACTTACGCGAAAGTGAAGTGCGAGAGCGTCTATCCAGGTGTTGATCTCGTCTATTACGGTACCGAGGACCGCCTGGAAGACGACTTCACGGTCGCTCCTGGCAGCGACCCCCGCGTGATTCGGCTGTCATTGCCGGGCGCGGCGGCGAGGGTCGACGGCGATGGCGATTTGGTCGCCAAGGTAGGCAGCGACGAGATCCGTCTCGGGCGACCGGTAGCTTATCAAACTAGTGCCGGCGAAGGGCATCCGATTTCGGTGAAGGCGGAATACGTCCAGATTACCCCGAGCGAGTTCGGTTTTCGCCTCGGCACTTACGACCATCGCCGGGCGCTCGTGATTGACCCGGTGTTGATGTATTCCACCTATCTGGGGGGAACAAATCTCGATAAGGCCACGAGCATAGCTCTGGATGCCTCCGGAAACGCTTACGTGACAGGTAACACCACTTCCACCGACTTTCCCGTGTCCCCTAATCCTGGCGCTTTCCAAACGGCCTGTACTCTGAATGCCCAAAGCGTCTGCGCGGGGGACATCTTCGTCACCAAGCTGAACGCCAGCGGCACCGCCGTCGTGTATTCGACTTACGTCGGCGGCAGCGGGGGAGACTTCGGGTTGAGCATCGCCGTTGATCCCGGTGGCAACGCCTACGTCGCGGGCCAGACGACTTCCAAAGATTTCCCCATCCCCGCCGGCGTCAACACCTTCCAAAGTTCCTGCGGGCTCGATAGTTCCGGCAACTGCCAGGACGGCTTCCTCTTGGTCTTGAATTCCAGCGGTTCGGCGCTCGTCTACTCCACGTATCTCGGTGGGAGCAACAACGACGAGGCGAACGCGGTGACGGTCGACACATCAGGCGATGCTTACGTCGTAGGGCAAACGAGCTCCAACAATTTCCCAGTCAGCATTGGGGCTTTTCAAACCCACTGCGGCACCGACGGCACCTGCAATGCGAGCAGTGGAACGCCGGCGGCGGACGCTTTCGTGACCAAGCTCAACACAACGAAGAGCGGTTTGGCGTCGCTCGCGTACTCCACCTATCTGGGCGGCAGCGGCAGCGACATTGCTTTCGCCGTGGCCGTCGATGCTGCCGGTCACGCAGTCGTCACGGGCAGCACGAAATCGGCGACAAGTTTTCCGACCACGCCGACGGCGTTTCAGACCGCCTGCAAGACATCCGGAGGCACCTGCAATGGCAACGCTTTCGTGACGGAACTCAAGGCGGACGGCTCGGGCTTGGTTTATTCCACTTACCTGGGCGGCAGTGGAACGACCGGTTTCGGAGATTCCGGCGCGGGAATCGCGCTCGATGCCGCCGGTAATGCTTACGTCGTCGGCCAGACCGCTTCGGCGGATTTTCCCGTCACCTCGGGCGCGTATAAGCCGACGTGCGGAACCGACAAGAACTGCAATCCCGCCGGCAATCCTGCTGTGAACACCCCAGACGTCTTTGTCACCGAGCTGAACAGTAGCGGGTCAGGTTTGGTCTATTCGACCTACTTAGGCGGATCGGGTACCGATTTGGCGGGCGGTATCGCGCTCGGCCCGGGCAACGTCGCATATGTGACGGGAACTACCAATTCGAGCGATTTCCCGATCGTTAACGCCTACCCTCAGGGGAAAACCTTCGGCGGCGGCGTGTGTTCCGGCGCCCCGTGTCAGGATGCTTTTGTGGCCGAGTTGGACGCTTTGGGCAGCAGTCTTCTATTCTCCGCCTACTTGGGCGGAGACAATGCCGACTTTGGGGCTGGCGTAGCCGTCGACCCGTCCGGAAACGCGTACGTTGCGGGCTCCACGCAAACACCCAATGTGGATCCGGTGCCATTTCCGACCACCACGGGAGCTTTCCAGACCACTTATAAAGGCAATACAGACACATTCGTCACCGCAATTGGGAGCACCACCACGCCCTTTGTTCGGCTGTCGCCTACCAGCCTGGCTTTCAGCAGCCAGTTTGTGGGAACGACCGGCACCCAGACCGTCACCCTGACCAACACGGGCAGCGCCACGCTCAGCATCTCCGGCATGGCCATCACAGGCTCGAACGCCAGCGCGTTCACCGAAACGAATGGTTGCGGTAACAGTGTGGCGGCGGGCAGCAACTGCGCCATCAGCGTCAACTTTCAGCCCTCGGCGCCCGGGGCGGCGAGCGCCACCCTCACTGTGAACGACAATGTCGCTAACAGCCCGCAAAGCATCCCCCTCACTGGAACCGGGATCGCGCCCGTGGTCAGCCTCTCTTCCACGACCGTCGATTTCGGCAGTCAGGTCGTGGGGACGGCCGGCTCGCCCAAAATCCTAACGATTTCAAATACCGGCAACACTACCCTCAGTATCACGTCCGTTGCGATTAGCGGTGATTTTAGCATTCAGTCGAATGCCTGCGGCAGCTCGGTGGCAGCTGGCGGTAACTGCTCGATCGGCATCGTCTTCAAGCCAACAGCATCGGGTGCCCGCGCCGGAACGCTCACCATCACCGACAACGCTCCAGGAAGCCCGCAGAGCGTCGCTCTGACCGGGCAGGGGGCGGACTTTTCGCTCAGCGCGTCTCCCACCAGCGCGAGCATCAACCCGGGCGGCTCGGCCAGTTTCACCATCTCGGTAACGCCCGCCGGAGGGTTCAACCAGGCGGTCACGTTGAGTTGCGCCTCCGGCTTGCCAGCGCTCGCCAGTTGCAGTTTTACTCCTGCATCCGTCACACCCAACGGCACGGCGGCGGCCACTGCCACGCTGACCGTCTCGACGACGGCTGGCTCCTCCGCTCTTCCGCGCTTCTCGACCCGCCGAGCTCCGCCTCAGGCCGGACCGAAACCGCCGCTGTGGCTCGGCGTTCTCCTGGTATGGCTAGCCTACGTTGGATGGAGGCTAAAACGGTCCGGCATTCGCCGCGCCTGGCTGCTGTGGGGAACCGTCCTACTTCTGGCGGCGCTCGCGGCATCTTGTGGCGGCGGGGGCGGGGG
>CADDZC010000045.1 GCA_902812365.1 Acidobacteriota bacterium
GTCCGCACGATGGCCACCCCGGCCACAATCACCAGGGTGGCGAGCGCCGGAGCCAGCCATCGGCCCCAGTTCAGCCAGCTTGGCCGCGCCGGACGCGCCGCCGCCGCGGCCGCCCGCACCCGCGCGTCAAACCAAGCGGAGGGCTCGAGCGGCTTCCATTCCTCCAGCACCGCGTCGAGCCGGCGGTAACCGTCGAGGATGTCGCGACACGCGGCGCACTCGGCCGCGTGAGCGCGGACGTTGGACGCTTCGCCGGCGTCCAGCATGTCGTGCGCCAGCTCAAACAGCTTCTGGCGCTCCCTGCACAGCTTCTCGTTCTTCACAGCATGCCTCCCTTGAGGAGCGGCTCGAGGCGGCCGCGAAGGCTTTCGTAAGCTCGAAACAACAGCGATTTCACAGCGCTTTCCGAAGTCTCCAAAATCTTCGCGATTTGCCGATACTCCACGTCCTGGTACTTATGCAAGATCACCGCCGCGCGTTGCTTTTCCGGCAGCGCCTCGACGGCCTGACGGATCATCCGCTCCCGGTCGCGAGCCATCAATTGTTGCTCGGCCGTGGGCCGCGAATCCGCCAGCCGGGCGGCGATCGCCGCGCCGTCCGGGTCATCCTCGGCCGCTGCTGCCGTCACCTCGGGCTTGCGGTCGCGGATCGCGTTCAGCGCCAGATTGGTGGCGATGCGGTAGAGCCAGGTGGTGAATTTCGCCTCCGGTTGGTAGCGCTCGCGCGCCTGATACACGCGCAGGAAGACCTCTTGTGCCAGGTCTTCGCCGAGCGCCCGATCCCCCACCAGGCGCGAGACATAGTTAACCAGCGGCAGCCGGTAGCGGCCGAGCAAAACCTCGAACGACTCTGCGTCTCCCCGGCTGACCCGCAGCATCAGCTCGAGGTCGGAATCGATGGCCATCGCTCCCACACTCTTATAACACACGCTGGTAGAAATAGTTGCGGGCCCCCGGGCCGGCCGTCTGGCGCCGGTGGCTGGCGGGTTGGGGTGTGGCTGCGGAAAAGGCCGGAACGAGCGCCGGTGGGGAGTGATGGAGAGGCCCCCGGGGGGCCACAAAGCGGCTAGGTTGTTGAAAAAACAGAGGATACGAGTCTTGTCCGAAACTCCATGACCCCGGCGGCCGAGCGCCTCACCGGCCGCCGGGGTGCGCAAACCGTGCCGCGGGCTGAACGGTTCACGGGTACAGCAGATACTTGGCTCGCAGGGCGCGGAAGGGCCGAAGTTGGTTCTGCTCCCAATCGTAGGCGATTCGCCGCGGGTCGTGCCCGCGCTTGACGGCCTCGATCACCGCCCGCGAGCCGACCAAGGGAAGAGTTTTGTCAATCTCGAAGTCTTGGGGAAACAGATGATTGAGCGCTGCCGCCAGCTCGACGCCGAGCTCGGGAGTATCGAGCGCCTGGCGATCGAGCAGGTTGAGTTGGACGCCGTGGCAAACTTCGCCGGCAAAACGGTTCTCGCGCGGCGTGAAGTCGACGGGAAGGAATCGCACGCCCTGAATATGGCGGGCGTTGAGGTACGCCGCCAGGGTGCCGCCGTTGATCCACGGCGCGCCCAGCACCTCAAAAGGGGTATCGGTGCCGCGTCCCACGCTCACATTGGCGCCTTCCACCATGCCAACGCCCGGATAAAGCGCCATCTCGATCATGTTTCGCAGGTTGGGCGAGGGATTAATCCACCGGAGGCCTGTTTCGTCGTACCAATCAGTTCGCTGCCAGCCTTGCAGGCGGATCACGGTCAGCCGCGCCCCGATATGGTTTTCGGCGTTGAACATTTGCGCCAGTTCGCCCACCGTCATTCCGCAGCGGACCGGCAGCTGGAAATAGCCGACAAACGAACGCAAATCGTCGTCGAGCACGGGACCTTCGACGTTGAAGCCGTTGATCGGGTCGGGACGATCAAGGACGTAAAAGGGGAGGCCCTTTTTCGCCGCCGCCTCCAAAGCGTAGCCCAGCGTCGTGACGTAGGTGTAATAGCGTACGCCGGCGTCTTGGAGGTCATAGACCAGCGCGTCGATGCCCTGGAGCATCCGCTCGGTGGGACGCTCGGTCTCGCCGTAAAGGCTGTAAACCGGCAGGCCGGTAACGGGCTCGACGGTGGAGGGCACGCGGGTGTCGGCGCGGCCGAACAGACCGTGCTCGGGGCTGAAGATGGCCACCAGCTTCACGCTCGGCGCGTGATTCAGAAGGTCGATCGTCCGGCGGCCCTCGCGGTCGACGCCGGTCGGGTTGGTGATCAGACCGACGCGGCGACCGGCGAGCGGCGCGAAGTTTTCCGACTCGAGCACGTCGATTCCGGTGCGGACGTCGTCGTTGCGGGTCGGCCCCATCCGATAACCGCTCCGCAGCTCGTTGAGGGTGGTCAGGCTGAGACGGCTTTCGAGTTCTGCCGCCGTGGGGACCCGCCCGTCCACGGCGGCAGCGAGGGTGGCGACGCGCGAGCGCAGGGAGACAACGTTGCCCTGGCCGGCCGGATGGACGGCATTGGTCAGCAGCACGACGTAGGTCTTCGAAAACGGATCGATCCAGATGTCCGTCCCGGTGAATCCGGTGTGCCCGAACGAGCCGAGAGGAAACAGTTCGCCGCGATTCGAGGCGTAAGGGGTGTCGATATCCCAGCCCAGTCCGCGCACGTCCATGGCTCCGGGCGGTGTTTCCGGCGTCGTCATCTTGAGAACCGTGGCGCGGCGCAGAATGCGGCGGCCGCGATACGTTCCCCCGTTCAGAATCATCTGGGCGAAAATCGACAGGTCGCGAGCGGTCGAAAAGAGACCGGCGTGCCCGGCCACGCCGCCCATGTTGAAGGCCGTGGGGTCGTGCACCTGACCCCACAGCATCGGGCCGCTGGTGCCGTTCTGATACTGGGTGGGCGCGATGCGCCAGCGCAGCCGTTCGGGCGGGCGGAACCGGGTGTCGTTCATGCCCAAGGGCCTGAAGATGTGCCGGGCGCAATAGACGTCGAGAGGTTCTTTGGAAATCCGCCGCACCAGTTCGCCGAGCGCCTCAAAATTGATATCGCTGTAAATGAACCGCGTTCCGGGCGGAACGATCGGCGCTTCCTGGGCGATCATCGCCATCGCCGTGTCGTAACCCGACCACGGCGGCTCGAGTGGCAGGTCGGGGGCGAGGCCCGAATAGTGGGTGAGGAGTTCCAGCACCGTGATCTCCTGCTTGCCGTGAGCGGCAAACTCCGGCCAGTAGTCCGCCACCGGGTCGCTCAGCCTGATCTTCCCCTGCTCGAAGAGCTGCATGATGGCGGTGGTGGTGGCGACGACCTTCGTCAACGAAGCCAGATCGAAGATGGTATCCACGCGCATGGGAAGCGCTCTGGGGACGAGCGCGCGGTGCCCAAAGGCGCGTTGGTAGACGACCCGCCCGCGGCGGCCTGGCGGCGATCGCTCCGGTGGTGGAAGAAGCTATCCGCGAGGGGAAGTGCCCGGGAGCGGTCGTCGCGATCGGCGGGACGATCCAAAGGAAGGCGCCCATCACCGCCGCCGAGACCCTCGCCCGGCTTCGCCTGCAGATCATCAATTCATCGACTCCATCGGGCTGTTTTCCCTGCCGAGCTCCGAGCCTTTGCTATATACTCCCGTTTTTGCCGGCTCGAGAACGGACAAGTCTAACCGAATCCACAGGCAGGTTGCCTCATGAAAATTAGCCTTGTTGATTGGTGCGTGGTCGCCGCCTACTTCACCGTTAACCTGCTCATCGGCCTCTACTACCGCCACAAGGCCAGTGCCAGCACCGACGAGTTTTTTGTTTCCGGGCGGCAGGTGAGTTGGTGGCTGGCGGGAACCTCGATGGTGGCGGCTACCTTTGCCGCCGATACGCCGCTGGCGGTCACCGGCTTCGTCGCCACCCAAGGCATTGCCGGCAACTGGATCTGGTGGAGCTTTCTGTTCAGCGGCATGATGACGGTGTTCTTTTTCGCGCGCTTGTGGCGGCGCGCGGAGGTGATCACCGATGTGGAGCTGGTCGAGCTCCGTTACGCGGGCAAGGCGGCCGCCTTCCTGCGCGGATTTCGGGCCCTGTATTTCGGCCTGCTGATGAACTGCCTGATCGTCGGATGGGTCAATTTGGCGATGGAAAAGATCCTACAGACGGCGCTCGGCGTCACCCGGTTCCAGGCGGTGCTGATCCTCTTCGCCATCATCGCCCTGACCAGCTTCTACACCTTCGTCTCCGGGCTGTGGGGCGTGCTGTGGACCGACCTGATTCAGTTCGTCCTCAAGATGACCATGGTGATCGTCCTGGCCTATTACGGCGTGGAAGCCGCGGGCGGCTTGGCGGGGCTCAAGCGGAAGCTGGCCGTGCTCGACCGGGCGCGGCAGGCGGCGCACGGGGGCTCCGGCTCGATTCTGGCTTTTATCCCCGACCTCCATTCGCCCTGGATGCCGCTCGCCACCTTCGCCGTGTACGTCGGCATCAACTGGTGGGCCAACTGGTACCCGGGAGCCGAGCCGGGTGGCGGAGGTTACGTGGCGCAGCGCATCTTCAGCGCCAAAGACGAAAAGCACTCGCTGTGGGCGACGCTCTGGTTTAACCTCGCTCATTACGCCATGCGCCCCTGGCCGTGGATTCTGACGGCGCTCGCTTCCATCGTCCTCTATCCCCGCCTGCAAGATCCCGAGATCGGCTACATCAAGGTCTGGGTGGATTATCTGCCGGCGGCGTGGCGCGGCTTGATGCTGGCCGCGTTCGCCGCCGCTTACATGTCCACGATCGCCACGCAGCTCAACTGGGGATCGTCGTACCTCATCAACGATTTTTACCAGCGGTTCCTGGTCAAAAATCGCGATCCTCGCCATTACGTTCTGATGTCCAAGGTCGCGACGGCGTTTCTGGCCGTGCTGGGCGCGCTGGTCTCGCTGGTGATGCAGTCGGTGGGCGGCGCCTGGGAACTGCTGCTGGGCGTGGGGGCGGGGACCGGCGCCGTCTATCTGCTTCGCTGGTATTGGTGGCGCATCAACGCCTGGTCGGAAGTCTCGGCGATGGCCGCCGCCGCCGTCACCACGCTCGTGCTCCACACGCGCGTGCATCTTGCCGGGCCGCCGCCCATCCTGTTCGCCAAAAATATCGTGCTCACCGTCGGCATCACCAGCGCGGTCTGGCTCCTCACCACCTATTTCACCGCTCCTGAGCCGGATTCGAAGCTGATCGAGTTTTACCGGCGCACGCGGCCGTCCCTGGCGGGCTGGAGGCGCGTTGCCGCTCTGGCTCCGGACGTCCGGCCGAGCGGCGGGGGGTGGTATAACCTGCTTGACTGGGCTCTGGGCTGCCTGATGGTTTACATGGCGCTGTTTGGCATCGGCAAAATCTGCCTGGGAGCCGTGGCGACGGGAATCGTGTTCCTCGCCGTCTCGGCCCTTTCCGGCTCTTTGATTTACTGGGATTTCTCGCGTCGCGGCTGGGAGACGCTGTCCGGTAGAGACTGAGGCCATCCTCCGCGGTTCGAAATCTTGCGGAGGGGCGGGCCTAGCCTTCAAACGTCGCTTTGAGGAGTCTCCGGCCGACCTTAAAGACGGCCACCGGGTGCTGGGCGGGGTCAAATTCCCAGGTCGGATCCGTGAGCTTCTGCCAGCGGGGCAAAGAGAGGTCTCCGCTGGCCATGTAAACCGCTCCCTCTTTGATCTTGCGCTGGGCCTCGGCATGAGACGCAAACAGTTGAAGGTCGGCCAGCAGCCGAGAAAGTTTTTGCGGAGCGCCGAGCCGGCAGCGTCGGTGGGGGAGTTCGGAGGGCAGCTTCTGATCGTGGAACTGAGCCTCGAAGTCCGCCTGCGCCTGCCGGGCGGCCGCCTCGCCGTGAAAGTCACGCACAATGCGGCGGGCCAGGGACTTTTTGGCCTCAAGCGGATGTTGCGATCCCGCGGCCACGTCCTGCTTCATCGCCTCGATCTGGGCTGCCGTCAGGTCGGTCAGCAGCAGGTAGTATCGCCACATCAGGTCGTCCGAGATCGACATGATTTTCCCGAACATCTCGGCCGGCGGCTCGTTAATGCCGACGTAATTGCCGAGCGACTTCGACATCTTCTGCACGCCGTCGAGGCCCTCGAGAATCGGCATGGTCAGGACGATTTGGGGCTCCTGGCCGTATTCCGGCTGAATCGCGCGCCCTACCAGCAGGTTGAACTTCTGGTCGGTGCCGCCCAGCTCGACGTCGCATTCAAGGGCGACGGAGTCGTAGGCCTGCACGAGCGGGTAAAGCAGCTCGTGGATGGCGATGGGGCGCTGCTCCTTCAGGCGCTTCGAAAAATCGTCGCGCTCGAGCATCCGCGCCACGGTATAACGGGAACAGAGCCGGATCCAATCCTGGCTGGTCAGAGCGTTGAACCAGCGGCTGTTGAACTCCACGACGGTTTTTTCGGGATCCAGAATCTTGAAGACCTGTTTCTTGTAAGTCTCGGCGTTGGCGGCGATCTCCTCGCGCGTCATCGGCGGGCGCGTGATATTGCGCCCCGAAGGATCGCCGATCAGGCCGGTGAAATCGCCAATCAGGAAGATGACGGTGTGGCCGAGCTGCTGAAAGTGCCTGAGCTTGCGGAGCAGCACGGTGTGGCCCAGGTGAAGATCGGGAGCCGTCGGGTCGAAGCCGGCCTTCACGCGTAGGGGCCGGCCCGTCTTCGCGGCGCGTTCCAGCTTGGCCCTCAACTCCTCGAGGCGGATGATCTCCTCGGCGCCTTGGGCGAGGTAGGCGATCTGGTCTTCAATCGTCATCGTCAGCCGTCAGGGGGAGTGAGGGTCGAAGCCCGACCCCGCCTCCCGCTCACCCTCTCCGGGCCGGCCGAGGGAAAGCGCCGGGGCATCTTTGCGCAGGACCCGCCTCCCCTGGATGTGCACCCGATCCTCGAGCAGCAACCGGATCGCTTCCGAGTAAATGCGATGCTCTTCCTTCAGGATGCGTTCCGACAGGGTCTCGACCGTGTCCTCGTCGAAGACGGGCACGACGGCCTGGCAGATAATCGGGCCGGTGTCTACGCCCTCATCCACCAAATGCACGGTGCAACCGGTGAATTTCACACCGTACTCCCAAGCCTGCCTCTGGGCTTCCAGACCCGGAAAGGAGGGGAGCAAGGCGGGGTGAATGTTCAAAATGCGGCCAGGAAACGCCCGCACGAAATAGGGGCTCAGGACGCGCATGAAGCCTGCCAGGCAGACCACGTCGACGCGACATTGCCGAAGAACGTCGACAACCTCACGGTCATAAGCCTCGCGCTGCTTGCCCTTCGAGGGAAGGTAACGGACCTCGAGCCCCAGGTCGCGCGCCAGGGCCAGCCCCGGGGCGTCCTCGCGGTTGCTGATGACGACGGCGATCCGCCCCGGGATCCTGCCCGCCTCGATGTTACGGGCGATGGCCTCAAGGTTGGATCCTCGTCCGGACAGCAGGATGCCCAAATTCTTCATGACCGGTTCTCCGAGCGATACAGGATAACGCGGACCTTTTCCAAAGTGATCAGGCCGCCGCCCACCATTTCGTCGAGGCGGGGCAAAATCTGTTCGATCCGCTCGGCGTATTCGACGACTTCGATGACCATGGGGAGATCCTGGGAAAGGCGCAAGATCTTCTCCGTATGATAGCGGCTTCCCGATCCGTAACCGCCCACGCCCCGCAACACGGTAACGCCGCTGAAGCCTTCGCGCCGAAAGAGCTCGACGATGGCCTCGTAAAGCGGCTTCCCGTGCCATCGGTCGGATTCCCCGATGTGAATCCGCATGAGCGTGCGCTCGCCTTCAAAACGCTGGTGTTCCACGATGCCTCCTCGGGCGCGCCGCCGGGCGGACGGCGCTAGAGCCGATTCGCCAGACTCATCCCCACCTTAAGCAAGAAAAGGCCTCCGACCACGCTGGCCCCGACGTAAAGAAGGGCCCGCGCCCAGTCGCCGTCCTCGAGCAAATGCACGGTTTCCCAACTGAATGTCGAGAACGTGGTGAAAGCTCCGAAAAAACCCACCGTAATTCCCAGACGCCATTCGGGAGGGAAGGAAGCGTAATTGAGCGCCAACTGTCCCAAAAGTCCGAGAAACAAGCACCCTAGGAGATTCACCGCCAGCGTGCCGGACGGGAACCCCACGCCGGTCGCGTCTTGCACGACCCCTTGCAGTCCCCACCGGGCTATTGTGCCGACCATGCCGAACACGGCCAGTAAGAAAATGCGCAAGCTCCCTCAACCTTTCCGCCCGTCATCGCGCCTCAATAAAAAACTCCTGAGCGCCCCCGACGGCGGTCAGGAGTTATCAGTCCTCAGCTTCCGGACGGTTCAGGTGAACTCCATCACCTGTTAATTTTGGCGCTATCATTATACCATTGCCGGCCCGGCGTCCTGGCGACCGCCGGTGGAGGCCACAGTCTCGTCAGGTACGGGGGCGGGAGGAGCCGCATGCCGGCGCGGGCCGATAGGCTAGGCCACATTTTACGCCTGCCGGATTCGAGAGCGGTCAGAGCCGTCAGTCTGGTGGTGGCTGTCGTGTACGCCGGTCTTTCGGCAGAGGCCATCAATTCCCTTCTCAGCGTCACGATGCCACCGGAACCGGGCGACATCTGCATTGTCTGCAACCAGCCGGTCGGCCCGGATGACCAAGCCTACCGGGTGGAAGGCCAGCGGGTGCCCGTTCATGCGGGGCAATGTAACGCTAGGCTACAAACGAACCCGTCAAAGTACCTCGCGAGGATCAGGCCCGAGGGCAATCAGTTTCTGGACGCCGACCCGGCCATCCAGTGGAAAGCGTCATGGCGCTGGATGTTCCTTGGGTGCTACATAGTCCTCGGCCTGATGTTCGGCGGCCTATGCGGTTACGCCGCCGTCAACAGGGGCGCGCCGGCAATTCGCTGGTTCGTTGCCGGTATGTTGCTCAATGTGTTCGCGTATTTGGCGCTGATCATCCGTCTGTCGCACCGCGCCTTGGGGAAAGCAGACGGCGTGTCGGCCGGACTATCCAAAGTGCCAGCGACGCGCATGCCGGTCGAGTGCGCGGCGTGCGGGAAAGCGAATCATCCTGCGGCGACACGATGCTCGCGTTGTCAAGGCAACCTGAAACCCGAGGTTACCTCGGAAGTGGCGAAGATGCGAATCCCCGAAGTCCCGTGAGGCGGGAAACGCCGATCTGTGCCGACGTGCCGTATGATCCGAGATGGTGCCGAGGCTCCTAATCTAGCCTAATAATCTGTTGAAAACGGGAGCATGGAGGTGCCGGGTGATGACCTGGATGGAGTTCTCGCTCGAGAGGCACTCCGAGTAAAGCCGGCCCGGGAAGATCAACGGATGCATGGCGAAAGTTTCCGTGCCGTTCATCGGAGCAGGCACGTGTCTTGGGGAGTATGGCACCGCGAAACCCGAGCTTGGTCGTCCGCGTTTCATCGGAGCTACGACCCGCCAGGGGGCCGCGGTCCTGGGTGGAGGGCGCGAATGAACCCGCTGACGACATTCCGGTATTTGGCGAATCATAAGGGATATAAGGGCTGAAGACGGGCCAGTCGAAGCCGGCCGCGGCAGCCTTTGGGCAACAAGCGGACTTTGGTCGATCTCAGTGAAAATCAGGGGTTCGTTCCGCGGCCTCGCTCGGCTTAAGGGCGATAGCGAGCAGAAGGCCGTCGGTGCGCCACGCACCTCCCGTCGCTGTCGTGCCGCGGCATAAGGGATCCGGCCGCGTCACGAGTTGTTCCGAGGCCACGTTTCCGCTCGCCAGCAAGTCGGCCCCCACCTTGGCGCGTTCGTCGTCCAGGTCCGGATCGGTGGCGTGGGAGGCGACGCCG
Source organism: Acidobacteriota bacterium (assembly GCA_902812365.1). Taxonomy (GTDB): domain Bacteria; phylum Acidobacteriota; class Terriglobia; order UBA7540; family UBA7540; genus CADDZC01. The sequence continues at coordinate 9,748 of CADDZC010000045.1, forward strand.
GGGTGAATATCAAATCCGATGTCGTGCGTGGCGGCGCCTACCCAGATTTCCCGGCCGTCGATCGTGGTTACGCCAGTGCGCCAAAGACGCAGGTGATGGCGTTTCGTGAAAGTGTTGAGAGTTTTCTCAAAGGCCAGATCTTCGGGACGGCCATAGAGATAGAGTTGGGAGACCGGCGCCTGGCCATAGCCTTCATCATCCATCACGGCGCGAATCGTGTCCCAAATCGACTTGGAGGTTTTCTGTTCCGCCTCACTCCAGCCCGCTTCTTCGAAGGCCCGTCGAATTTCTGCGGCGCTGCCGATGATAACGAGATTCAGAGGATCGCCCGGCGTACCGTCTTTGCTGGTGGCACGCTGCGGAGCGTGGTCGCTCAACAGCCGGCTCACCGCGGCGGCAAGCTCCGCTGGGAGCGCGGCGGGGGCCGCCGGGGGAAACGTGGCGGTGAGTGCCAAAGGCCGGTCGAGCACAAACTCGAGGTCCGTTCCCGCGGCGTATTCAATGGCGGTGCTGGCCCGGCCAAAGTTCTTGCCGGCAATCTTCTGAATTTCCGTTCCTAGTTCGGGGTGAGTCTTAGCGAGCTTTGTCAGGCCGTCGTTAATGCGCGAGACCGGGAGCTCGCTGGCTAACAGCCCCTGGATCGTGCCGTCGTTCAGAACGGTTTCGCGCGCGTTATCCACCGCCTTGACGTGCCCGCATATCGAATGCGACTTTTCGCCTGGCAATTCGAGTCGGGTGAAGTTCAACCGCAGCAGAGCTCGATCGGCGGGGTTGGAGCTTGGTACCAGCTTTTCAATCCGGCCCTCAACGATGGTGCCGAGAGGGATGACGACGCCTTTTGGTTCGTTGACCTCCCTGACTACCTCGGCCACGATGGCTTGGTGAAGGTGGGCCGCTGTGGTGCTCACGGGGGTCTTCAGACGTAAATAGAGGATTGTGCCGGCTGGCACCGTGGGGCTGGAGCGGTCCGGCGGGGCTGCAAAATGAGGCGCACGGGCGAGAGCCGTCACATTCGCCATCGCCAAAAAGCTAACGAAGACGCGGCCTGCGAGAGCGAAAGCGGACAGGGTAAGCGTCGGCACGAGTTCGGCTCCGTCGCCCTTCGTCAAGCGATTCATGACCGCGCTGGATCCGTATCGAAACATTAGCCGCCAATCCATGGTTCATTATAAGAGATTCTTCACGGGGAACAACGTGACCGGCGGCACGCCATGCCTGATTGTGACCGGACGGACGCGCCCTAGGAATCGGTTGTGCCGATACTGGCAGTGGTTTATACTGATGATTCATGTCTCGGGCGTATGCCAACTTGCTAAACGACCCTTTCTGAGGCTATTTCGCCCAGAGGCGAGGGTAGACTTGGCCTGAGGCAGAGTGCAAAAGATTGTCGAAGGCCAACCCACTCTGTCGAGTGGGTTTTTTGTTGAGCCGGGGAGAAACCGCCATGATCATCTCCATGCGACCGCACGCCAGCCAGGCGGAAATCGACCGTGTTTGCGAGCGCATTCGCGAGTTTGGGTACAAGGTCCACACCATCATCGGGGAGGAGCGTGTTGTCATCGGAGCCGTCGGCATCGGCGACGTTACGGCTTGCCTCGACTCGCTCCAGGCCATGCCGGGGGTCGAGAGCGCGGTGCGGATTTCGGCCCCTTACAAGTTCGTGAGCAAGGAATTCAAAAAGGAGCGCACTCGCATTCGCCTGGACGGAGTGGAGATTGGCGGCGACCAGTTTGTAGTGATGGCGGGCCCGTGCTCGGTTGAAAATGAGAAGCAGATCATGGAGGCCGCCGAGGGAGTGGCGGCGGCGGGGGCGAAGATCCTCCGCGGCGGCGCCTTCAAACCTCGCACTTCGCCCTATGATTTCCAGGGCCTGGAGCTGGACGGATTGAAGCTCCTCGCCAAGGCGCGCGCCCGTACGGGTCTATACGTCGTTACCGAGGTGATGGGCGACCGCGACGTCGACTTGGTGGCTGAATACGCCGACATTATGCAGGTCGGTGCCCGCAACATGCAGAACTTCGCTCTGCTCAAGACCCTCGGCAAGTGCGGCCGGCCGGTGCTTTTGAAGCGCGGGATGAGTTCAACCGTCAAAGAGCTGCTGATGTCGGCGGAATACATTATTGCCCACGGTAACAACAACGTGATGCTGTGCGAGCGGGGCATCCGCACCTTCGAGACCGCCACGCGCAACACCTGTGATATCGCCGCCGTTCCGGTTTTGAATGAACTTACGCACCTGCCGGTGATTCTCGATCCCAGCCATGCCACCGGCAAGCGCAGTCTGGTACCGGCTCTGGCCCGCGCCGCCGTCGCTATCGGTGCCGACGGTATTTTGGTGGAGGTACACCCTTGTCCTGAAAAGGCACTGAGCGACGGAGCGCAATCGCTCGACCTGAACGGCTTTCGGCAGATGATGACCGACCTCGAGCCGTATTTCGAGCTGTGGAGGCAGGCGCGAATGAGCGAGGCTGTGGCTGTGCAGTCGTGAGCGGTTTGATCCCGCTTCAGCTTGGTAGCGAAGGGCCTCCGGACTGCGGCGCGGCGGTTTTGCACAATAGAGCCTCGGACGCGATGCGCATGACCAGAACCGAGTGAGGCGAAGCGCACGGTGGGACTCGCCTTGGACCTTCGGAAGGCGGACTCGCCTCACCGCGCCGGTCCCGCGGGAGTCAAACGAGTCAGTTTTCGATCCGGCGTCGGGTGTCGGGGGTTTACGAACGAGTGATGGATCGTATTCAACAGGCTAGGCCTCACATGACCCGCAATGAGGGTCTGATCTTTGAGCGCTCTTCGCCGGGCAAAACCGGCGCCGAGCTCGGGCCGCTCGATGTGCCGCCAGTCGAACCAGAAGAAGTTTTGGGCAAGGAGTTTTGCCGGCCTGACGTGGAAGGCTTCCCGGAAGTTTCCGAGCTTGATGTCATCCGTCACTTTACACGGCTTTCGACTTGGAATTATTCGATCGATGTCGGAATATATCCGCTCGGTTCCTGCACGATGAAATACAACCCGCGCATCAACGAAGTCGTGGCCCGGCTCGAGGGCTTGGTGTCAGACCATCCGTACGCCCCCGAGGGGCTGGTCCAAGGTTGCCTGCGGGTGCTCGCCGAGACCCAGCGAGCTTTGCTCGAGATCACCGGCATGGACGCGATCTCGCTCCAGCCGGCGGCGGGAGCACAAGGTGAGCTGACCGGACTGCTCATGATGCGGGCGTGGTTGGAGGAGAAGGGAAATCCTCGCCGATACGTGCTGATTCCTGATTCCGCTCACGGCACCAATCCGGCCAGCGTCACGATCTCAGGCTACGCCGTCCGCAACTTGAAATCCAACGCCCGCGGCTGTGTCGATCTGGCGGAGCTTCAGCACGCCATGACCGAAGAAGTGGCTGGGCTAATGCTGACCAATCCAAATACGTTGGGGATTTTCGAAGAGCAAATCCGCGAGATCTGCGAAATTGTCCATCGGAAGGGCGGACTCGTCTACATGGACGGTGCCAATATGAATGCGCTGGTGGGCGTCGCGCGGCCGGGGGATTTTGGGGTGGACGTCATGCACCTAAACCTGCATAAGACGTTCTCCACACCCCACGGGGGCGGCGGGCCGGGTTCGGGTCCGGTGGCCGTGAAAAAGATTCTGGAGCCCTATCTGCCCTCGCCGACGGTCGAGGAGGCGGCTGACGGCAGCGTCCGCTTCAACAGCGAACGCCCGAAGAGCATCGGGCGAGTGCGTGCCTTTTACGGCAACTTCGGAATGGCCGTCCGCGCCCTCGCCTATATCCTGGCCTATGGAGCGGAAGGGTTGCGGCAGGCCACGGAAGACGCCGTCTTGAACGCGAACTATGTCAAGAACCGCTTACAGGACTCGTACGAGCTGCCCTATGACGCTCCGTCGATGCACGAATGCGTCTTTTCCGACCGGCGGCAGGCGGCGCATGGGGTGCGCACGGTGGACATCGCCAAGCGCCTGATTGATTACGGCTTTCACCCCTATACCACGTCCTTTCCTCTCATCGTACCGGGCGCGATGATGATCGAGCCGACGGAAAGTGCCGACCGCGCCGAGCTCGACGCCTTCATCGACGCGCTCAAGGCGATTGCGCGGGAGGCCGAGGAGGATCCGGACTGCGTGCTGACGGCCCCCCACACCACCCGGGTGGCGCGCCTTGATGAGGTCGCCGCAGCGCGTAAACCGGTGCTGCGGTGGAAACCGGGGTCGGCAGAAGAGCCGGTGTGAATTTATTGGCATCAAAAAAATATTTTATTGGTGCGCCCAGGGGCGGATTGACCATGATAACGGATTGTGCTGGCGTCAGCCGCGCATGCCCTCAGCTGGAGTTTCCAAAATCAACCCGCGAAGGAGTCGCAACGATGGCAGGAATGAAAATCGGGTTTTACGGCCATGCCAAGCAGTATCACAGCCTGAAGGATGAAATCGACCGAGCCATTCATGACGTGCTCGAGAGCGAAAAATACGTGCTAGGCCCGCAGCTCGTTGAATTTGAGAAAGAACTGGCGGCTTATATGGGGATGAAGGAAACCGTCGGCCTCAACTCGGGCACCGACGCCTTGTTATTGGCGTTTGTGGCGCTCGGCATCGGCCCGGGGGATGAGGTCATCACAACCGCGAACACATTCTTCGCCACGGCGGAAGCCATCTGGCTGGCCGGGGCGACGCCGGTGTTTGTCGATTCGGATCCCCGGACGCGCAATATCGACGTGACCCAGATCGAGGCAGCCATTACGCCCAAGACCAAAGCGATCGTCCCGGTGCACCTTTATGGGCTGTGCGCTGACATGCCGGCGGTGGCGAAGATCGCCCGGGCTCACCGCCTTTGGGTCGTTGAAGACTGTGCCCAGGCGATCGGAGCCAGAGGCGACGGCTTCGCTATCGGCGAACTGAGCGACGTGGTCTGCCTGAGCTTTATCATTCAGAAAAACCTTGGTTGCTTTGGAGACGGAGGGGCCGTGGCCACCAACCATCCCGAAGTGGCCACCGCCATCCGCAAGCTGCGCAACCACGGCTCCCTCAAGCGCTCCTACCACAGTATCGGTTATAACAGCCGGCTCGACGACATCCATGCGGCCGTGCTGCGCATCAAGCTGAAGCACGTGGACGAGTGGAGCCGGAAGCGGCGGAGCCTGGCGGCGGTATACGACCTTCGACTGGCCGGGGCCCCGATGACCCTACCGTTTACTCCCCCCGGTTACGAGCACGTGTACCACCTCTACGTGGTGGAGGTTGAGGGTCGGGATGACTTACAGTCCTACCTGGATTCGCGTGGTATCACAGCCCTGACTCACTATCCGATCGCCATCCACCAGCAGGAAGGCTTCCCGTGGGGACGGCCGGCGCGCGTCAACCCATTACCCGTGACCGAGAAATCGGCCGCCACTGTCCTCTCGCTGCCCATGTACCCGGAACTCACCCGCGAGGAAGCCGAGTACGTGGCTCAGGAAGTATTGAACTGGGTCGCCAGCCGGCAGGCCGTGCCGACAGCGGCGCATTAACAGGATTGCCGTTGGCCGAGAGTATCCTCGGGCCGGCCATTCGTGAGGCGGCAGAGGGCTCGTTGTGCGAGGGGGACACGAGGCCGGTATGCCGGCCCAGTGACAAAGGGGGGCGCACACCACACCGATGACGACCGAACGAAAATACACCGTGGCGATTGCCGGGGCGGGCAAGCGGGGCAAGGTTCATGCTGAATACTTCCACAAGGACGGGCGGTTTGAGGTGGTGGCGATCAGCGACGTTGACCCGGAAAGAGTCAACGCTGCCGCGCTTCTCGCTGGCCATCCTCAGAAGTATACGGACACGAGGCAAATGCTCCGTGAGACTAAACCCGATGTGTTTTGTTTTTGTACGCCACCGGCCGTGCGCTTAGAGCTGGTCCGACTGGGCGTCGAGCATGGTGTCCAGCTGATTGCTTCGGAAAAACCCATGGCGACGTCCTTCAACGAGGCATGGGAAATTATCAATCTCTGCCGACAGGCGCAGGTGAAGTTGGTCGTGAGCCATCAAACCAAGTATGGCGAGCACTTTCAGAAAACCAAGCAGATTATCTCGAGCGGAGCCCTCGGGCGCGTCCACACGGTCTATGGCACGACGCTTGGCTGGCTGCTTCAGATGGGGACGCATGTTGTGGATTACGTCCGTTACTTTGCGGGCGAGCCGGACGCCGAATGGGTGTTTGGGCAGGTGACGGGCCGCGAGAAGTTAACGGATTCCCACCCCTCGCCCGACTACTTGTTCGGCGAGATTCATTTCAACAACGGGGTGCGCGGCATCATCGAGGTGGGTAACCTGGCTCAGGACGTCCCGGAAGTGGAATATTTCTGGCACAAGGTGCGCATTGGCGCACAGGGCACGGAAGGCTTCGCCGAGGCGCTGATCGGCGGTGGCTGGCGCGCCGTGACACGCGACTCAGGTGGGCCGATTTCAGGCCCCGGTAAGTGGGATGTCGCCCATGATACCCCCCCGTACATTCGCGACATGGCACTTTGGCTCGATGATCCAGCCCGCGTGCATCCATGCAACGGGGAGAGCGCATTTAAAGGATTTGAGATCCTTATGGGCCTGTGCCGCTCGGGGGTCGAGCGGCGCAAGATTGATTTACCGCTATCGCCGGGAGAACCGGAAATGGAGGTGTTGGCGAGGATCTTGTAGTGTTAGCAACGTCATGAAAGTTGCGACTGGCGAAACCAGCCGCGCGGGGCACCGTTGCTGGCGGGCTAGGTAGGGCGGAGACGACGGAGCCATGCACCCCAAGGGTGCCGGGTCGGTTCCTATGAAACGACGGCCAGTGGATTGGAGCAGCAAAGGTCGTGACTCGCGAGGCGCACCCAACCGCCGGGGAGAGCTCGATGCCGTCGCTGGAGACAACACCCCGCAACTTACGCCCTATCGTAGGGCAGTCGAGCGCCCCGCAAGAATGCGACCTCGGCCTCGACGCCGCCGTTTACAGGCCGAACCCGAACCACGCGGCCTGGAACCGCTCGGTTGGAACTCTCGCCCGGGAGAATTTGCACTTTCTGTCCGGGCGCGAGTGGGAGGTTGCTTCGCAGCCGAGCTCCGTCCGCCGAGTAGTCCACAATGAATGCCCACTCGGAATAACTGACAGGGTCAGTGTCGGCGATGATACTGACTGTTTTCTGGGGCATAGGATTCGACCATCCGTGGCATTCCCGGTTATTTGAAATTCCTTGATCCTACCCGTGCGCCTGACATCGGACGCCGGCGGTCTCCACGTGTTGTATGCCATAGTGTTTAATAACTCCTATAGGCCATACACGTCAACCGCCCAACCTGACTCCTCCGAAAGCGCCCATCCCCTCCCGGGCCCTTGAGGTTGGGTCGATTCTCCAGCTGGCGCCTCCAGGGTTTATCCTAGTGATGGCAATGCCTCGTCAATCGGATCTTTACCTGCGCTGGGTTCGTGAGATGCGCCAGGCGGGATGGTTTCGCGCTGGCGAACGGGTTGGCGCGGCGGTCTCGGGCGGACCGGATTCCTGCCTGTTGTTGGTTTTCCTCGCCCAGTATGCTCGGCAGGCCGGATTCAACCTAGCCGTGGTGCACTTCAACCATCAGTTGCGCGGGCGGGAGTCTGACGACGACGAGCGGTTCGTGGGTGAACGCGCGCGCGAGCTCGGAAAGGAGTTCATCACTGGTCGAGCGGACACGGCCCGCCTGGCGCGGGCAGGGCATCGAAGCCTTGAAGAAACGGCCCGCGAACTGCGCTACCGGTTCTTCTTTCGGCTTATTGCCGAGGGTAAGCTGGATAAAGTGGCTACGGCGCATACTGCTAACGACCAAGCCGAAACTGTGCTGCTGCGCCTGTTGCGGGGCTCAGGCACGCGAGGGCTGGGCGGCATTCACCCCCTCCTTGACGGCAAGATCGTGCGGCCCTTTCTCAGCCTGACCCGAGGGGAAATTAATGCGGAGCTGGTGAGCCGCAACCTGGCCTTTCGTGTCGATGCCACCAATCAGGATCTAAAATTCGTGCGCAACCGCATTCGCGCGTCGCTCCTACCCTGGCTGGAGAGGGAATTCAATCCTAACCTCGTAAGCTTACTCAAACAATTGGCGGACCAGGCGCGCGACGAAGAGGCTTTCCTCGAAGAGGCGGCGAGCGACCGGGCGAGACCCTGGAGGGTGGCCGAGGGAGGGGTCGAAAAGATTCCGGTGCGGCGACTCCTGGAGTTCCCGCCCGCCATCGGACGGCGAGTTCTCCGCCAGATGATTGCTTCGGCACGCGGTCACTTGCGGGGAATTACTCATGCGCACATTGACTCCTTGAAGAGCTTTGCCGCCCAAGCTCAGAGCGGCCGCAGGCTGGAACTGCCGGGTGGCTTTGAGGCCCGGAGGGAGTTTGACTGGTTGGCCATCGGCCCGGTGGGCGCCATCACCCGGGGAACAAGCTTCTGCTATGAGGTGCGGGTACCTGGGAGGGTTCGAGTGCCGGAGTTAGGGTTAGAATTTCGCCTGGAAGTCTCTGAAAATCTTGAGGCGAACGAGACGCGGACTGCGTATAATATCAGTGAGGAGTTGGCTTTGGATCCAGATACGCTGCCGGGGACGCTGGTCCTGCGGAACTGGCGGCCCGGAGATCGATTCTGGCCGTCGGGCAGGTCCCGACCCCTGAAGGTGCAGGACCTTTTCCGCGAGAGCAAGATCCCCCTTCCAGCGCGTCAAGGCTGGCCGGTTCTTCAAAGCGGAAAGCAAATTGTTTGGGTTCGCGGTTTCCCTCCTGGGCGCTGGCTGGCTGCTCCGCGGCCTACCCGCCGACGGCTCCTGATCTTCGAAACTCCTCTATGGAAGTGCCGTGACTGCCAGTGATAACCAGGGAGTGAGCTAGTCATGATGGACGGCCGGAGTGACCCACGGACCTCCGCAGTTCCCTTAAAGCACGTCGATGCATCTAACAACCAAGGTGGAGCCCGTCGCATGAAGCCCCGGAAAACAGTCAATAGGGGATCGAGAGGCACAGTAAGAAGGAGGAAGCACCGTGAACTCGGCGGTTAAAAATATCATTTTCTGGGTGGTTATGGTGGCCACGGCGGTGCTCCTTTGGGCAGTGGTGCGCTCGAACACGGGCGATCGGGTCCAAGACCTGACCTTCACTGCGTTCATTGATAATGTGAACCAAGGCAACGTGAAGAGTGTGACGGTTTCGGGCACTGATGTCACCGGGGAGTTTAAGAAAGACAACGCCAAATTTAAGACAACGATTCCCGCCAATTTTCCCGACGTCTACAAAATGATGCTGGACAAAGGGGTGAATATTACCCCTAAAACCGACAACGGCAATTCCTGGATGGCGTGGATTGGTAATGGAATACTTCCCATTATTATTCTCGGGGCTTTTTGGATCTTCTTCATGCGCCAGATGCAGAGCGGTGGCAACAAAGCGCTCTCGTTTGGCAAGAGCCGGGCTCGTCTGCTGTCGACCCAGCAGAAGAAGGTGACTTTTAAAGACGTCGCTGGCGTGGATGAAGCCAAAGAAGAATTGCACGAGATCATTGACTTTTTGCGCGAGCCCCAGAAATTCCAGAAACTCGGGGGCCGGATCCCGAAGGGGGTGCTGCTGGTGGGCCCTCCCGGAACGGGCAAGACGTTGCTGGCGCGGGCAATTGCCGGCGAGGCGAATGTCCCTTTCTTTTCCATTTCCGGCTCTGATTTTGTCGAGATGTTCGTGGGAGTGGGCGCTTCCAGGGTGCGGGACCTGTTTGAGCAAGGCAAGAAGAATGCTCCTTGCATCATCTTCATCGATGAAATCGACGCGGTAGGTCGGCATCGCGGCGCTGGCCTGGGCGGTGGACACGACGAACGCGAGCAGACCTTGAACCAGCTGCTGGTGGAGATGGACGGTTTTGAGTCGAATGAAGGCGTCATCCTGATCGCCGCCACGAACCGGCCTGACGTCCTGGACCCGGCTCTGCTGCGTCCCGGTCGGTTTGACCGCCGCGTCGTGGTTCCCCGTCCCGATGTGGGGGGCCGAGAAGGGATTCTGAAGGTTCATGCCAAGAAGATTCCTCTCGCCGAGGACGTGGATCTCACTGTGCTCGCGCGCGGTACGCCGGGCTTTTCGGGCGCCGATCTGGCCAATCTGGTCAACGAGGCGGCGCTGCTCGCGGCGCGCCAGAACCGCAAGCAGGTCTGCATGTGGGACTTTGAGCAGGCGAAAGACAAGGTACTGATGGGAGCCGAGCGCAAGTCGATGATTCTTTCTGACGAAGAAAAAAGGAATACGGCCTATCACGAAGGAGGGCACGCGCTGGTGGCGTTGATGGTTCCGCATGCCGATCCTTTGCATAAGGTTACGATCATCCCGCGCGGCATGGCTCTGGGCGTCACTATGCAGTTGCCCGTCGACGATAAGCATACATACACGAGGGACCAACTGGAATCCCAGCTCGCCATCATGATGGGCGGCCGGGTGGCGGAAGAACTGTTCTTGAACCACATGACCACCGGCGCTTCCAATGACATCGAGCAGGCTACAGAACTAGCCCGCCGGATGGTTTGCGAATTCGGCATGTCGGACCTCGGGCCGCTCGCCTTTGGCAAGAACCAGGGTGAAATCTTTTTGGGCCGGGATCTCGCCACCTCTCGCGATTTCAGCGAAGATACGGCTATCAAGATCGACCAAGAAGTGAAGAAATTTATCAGCACCGGCTACCAGCGGGCGAAAGACATTCTCTCCGCCAATCGCGAGGCGATGATCCGCATCGCTGAAGCGCTGCTCGATCGCGAGGTGCTCGACGGCAACGAGGTGAAATTGCTCGTCGAGGGCAAGCCATTGCCCGCCGTGGTGAGGCCGGAGGCGCCGAAACCCCCCGAGGCTCAGCAAGTATTGACTCCACAACCCAATCCCAAGCTGCCCGGTCGCGAGCGTCCGCAGCCAGCCTAAGCGTATGAAAAAACCGTTACCCATCACCCCTGCCAAGCAGGAGGGCATGACTGCGTTCGCAGGGTACGGCCGGACCGATGAGTTCTATGGCAATCCTCGTCCGCTTGCTTTCTTTCCCCGCTGTTAACCCGTAAACCTTCCCGCTCGAGCCGGCCTGTGTCACAATGCGGCGACATCGCCAGGTCGTTCGCGACCTACTTCCGGGAGGTCTTCATGAGGCTCGTTCTGGCGGAAGCGGTAGGAACTATGTTGTTGATTGTGCTGGGTGACGGGGTCGTAGCGGCGGTGTTGTTGGCCAAATCGAAAGCCGAAAAATCGGGCTGGATCGTCATCACCACAGGTTGGGCCCTGGCGGTGGCCGTGCCGGTTTATGCCGTTGGAAGGATCAGCGGTGCGCATCTCAATCCGGCCATTACGTTCGCGTTCGCGCTGGTTGGCAAAACACCATGGCGCCAAGTACCTTTTTATCTGCTCGGGCAATTTGTGGGTGCCTTCGCCGGCGCGGTGCTGGTGTGGTTGTCGTATCTCGACCATTACGCGGCCACGGACGATCCGGCGCTCAAGCTGCTGACCTTCGCCACGATGCCAGCGATCCGGCGACTGCCCTTCAATTTCCTCACCGAAGTCATCGGGACGTTTGTCCTGGTGTTCGGGGTGCTTGCCATCGTCGCCAATGAAGCTCCGGTCCGGTCGGGGCTGACACCGCTACTGATCGGATTTCTCGTGTGGGCCATCGGTCTTTCGCTCGGCGGCCCGACGGGATACGCCATCAATCCGGCGCGCGATCTGGCACCGCGCATTGCTCACGCCGTGTTGCCGGTGGCCGGCAAGGGCCATTCCGGCTGGAGCTACTCTTGGGTGCCGGTAGTGGCACCGCTGGTGGGAGGCGTCATCGGTGCCGCAGCCTACGTGGCAATGTTAGCCGGGAGGTAGAGAGGCGATCCTCAGGGTCGGGCAGCGGCTCGCTCGTGACTTCGGAGCGACCGGTGGCCGGTCGCGACGGCCGGCAAGCAGGACTCGCGCTTCACGAGGCTCGTGGGCAGAGTGACCTGCTGCGGAGCCAGATCTGGATCAGCGATACGCCTCAGTACCATTTCCACGAGCTGTTTCCCGAGCTGCTCGGGATACTCGTGGATGGTGGTCAAAGGCGGGTGAAGGACGCCTCCGTAAGTGTCATTGCAGCCGGTGACGCTGAGATCCTGAGGAATCCGTAATCCACGCTCAGCGGCCGCCCGGTAAACGCCCTGGGCGGTAGGGTCGGTGCCGGCGAAAATCGCCGTCACCTTTTCCCGCCGCGCTAAAATGGACTTGGTGGAAAGATAACCGATCTCCTGCTCGTCGCCGGAATCGAGGCCGGCCAGCCGCGGGGTCAACCCCGCTTCCTTCATGGCTTCGCAGTACCCCTGGTAGCAGCGAGCATACCAGGGCAGCCGAGTGTTGCCCACAAACCAAATGTAAGTGTGGCCGAGCGACTGCAAATAGCGGGTCATTTCGTGCCCGCCCAGAACATCGTCCGAATATATGACGTCGTATCCCTCGCGCCGGTACTCGCCCACCATATTGTTTCCAAGCGCCGCAAAGACCGCGCCGCGATGTGCGAGCGCCGCCAGCAAGTTGTCGTAATTCGTCCCCGCCAGGATCACCGCGCGCGCCACGTCGCGCCGCATCATCACCTGGGGTAGATGAAGGTCGCGGGGCGGCACGTGCGGGGCGTACTGGAAGGACAGGAACAGGAGGTCCCACCCCCGGGCGCGGCAGCAGTCCTCAGCGCCCAGCAAAATGTGGGAATGAAATGGGTGGAGCATTTCGCGGTTACCGAGCACAAACGCGATCGTTTTTGACTTGTTCGTTTCACTCAGGTCGATGCCCAGCTCCTGGGCCGCCCGCCGCACTCTTCCCTGAATGTCCCGGCTCACCCGAGCCGTGCCATTCACAATGCGGGAGACCGTAGCCACGCTCACTCCCGCCCGCTGCGCGATCTGTTGCAACGTATATTTCCTGGCCATTCCGCGTTCCTCGGATACGGGCCGTGGGCTCCGCTCCGCCTTACCCTTTCGTGGTACCGCCTCTGCGCCGAGCCTGCAACCTGACTCTCTCCCTAAGACTGATTATCAGAATCGGCAGTAAACTACAACCGCAGGTGGAAAATGCGCGCGCCTCCCGACCTCGATTAACCGGGCGAGCGGCTACACAAAATCCCGTCCGATCAGGCGTTCAATTCGCTTGCGAATCGGCGGGTGGGTAGAAAACAGTTCGGAAAAGATTTGGCCGGCGGTCAGTGGCTGGGCACAGAACAGATGGGCCATCGAGGGTGGCACCTGCAGGGGGATACGTTTCGACCACTCGTCAATTTTCTGGAGGGCGCTGGCCAAACCGCGCGGATTGCCGGTGATTTCAGCGCCGGTGGCGTCCGCCTGGTATTCACGTGAGCGCGAGATAGCCAGCTGAATCAGCGTGGCAGCGAGCGGCGCTAGAATCATCATCGCCAGGGCGGAAAAGATTCCTCCGCCCCTTCCCTCTTCATCCCGCCCGCCCGCGCCGCCGAAGCCGAAAAGCTCCGCATAATAGGCCATGTGCGCGATCCAGGTAATCGCGCCCGCGATCGTCGCCACGACGGCGCTGATGAGGATGTCACGGTTGCGGACGTGACCAAGCTCGTGGGCCAGTACCCCTTCAATCTCCTCGTCATTACACAGCTCGAGAAGACCCCGCGTCACGGCCACCGAGGCATGACGGGGATTGCGTCCGGTTGCAAAAGCGTTGGGCGAATCCGTCGGAATCAGATAGATCTTCGGCACGGGAACGTTGGCTTTAGCCGCCAGGCGCTCGACGATCTGATAGATGCGCGGTCCTTCCTCGCGCGAAATTGGTTGCGCGCCGCTGGTCGCCAAGGCAATCTTATCCGAAAAGAAGTAGCTGCCGAAATTCATGACCGCGGCAAAGACCAGGGCGATTTCAACTCCGCGCTCCCCGCCGAGCATCTGTCCAAGGGCCAGCAATAACCCGGTCAAAGCGGCGAGCAGAACCGTGGTCTTCAAGTTGTTCCACATGGTCTCCCGTCCCCCGTCTGCAATTCTACGCGACTACCATTCCCTTATTTAGATGCTGGGCCCGCCGGAAGGGTTAGAGTCCATAGCCCCGCGTTCGAATCCGCCCGGTCACATCTCTCTCCCGACAGGGTGCTCCGTGGCCCGGTTCGTCTACAGGTGCGAGAACCGGGTCTGGCAGTTGTTGCCGAAAGTGAAAGAATTGACGGTGAGGCCGGGCGCGGTCGGGAAGAGCTCCACTACGTGACTTCCGAAAGCCGGATTCGCCACCAGATAATACATACGCGGCTCGCGAATCTCCAGGTAGGAATGGCCTTCGGCGTCGAACTTGACGTCCACTCCTTTATCCTCAGCCGTTAGATCCTTGCCGTCCTGTTTGATGTAGAGCCTTGAAGGACGGCCATGGGAGACGTTGATGACCGCATAAAGCTCTCGGGCGTGGTAGCGCGCCTCGAGCTCGTCGCCGGAAGCCTCCCGTCCCTTGTGTTTCCCCCGATAGATCATGCCGTTGCGGTCCGTCTCCCAGCGCCCCGAAAGCACCACGCGACCATCCTCGACCGCCCGCGGCAGTTGATAGTCGACCGTCCGGCCGTCGTGGTATCCCTCAGGATTGGCGAGGACGCCGCGGTCGCCCCAATGTCCTACGTACATCTCCGGCGTCGGAATGCCGCAAGAGGTCGCAAAGGCGTCTTCGTCAGGAGGAATCGTGTAGCTCGCCGGGAAGGTCAGTCCCGGATGCGCCTCGCGCAGCAGATCCTGGATGGCATGTTCGAAAGCGCTATCAGCTCCTTCGCCGGCTCGGTTGTAGCGGACATACCCTTTGGCGTCAACCAGGAAGCGGTTCGGCCATGTGGAGTTGCGATAAGCCTTCCAGATGGCGAAGCTATCGTCCACAACTACGGGGTAGGGAAGCCCGAAGCGCTTAACGGCGGCGCGGACGTGTTCCGGCGGGTAGGCGATATCAAACTCGGGGTCATGCACGCCGATAATCTCGAATCCGTATTTGTGGTACCGATCCCACCATTTTTTGTTGTCGTCGAATGTGCGGATACAGTTGATACAGGTGTATTCCCAAAAATCGATGAGCACCACCTTGCCGCGCAGCCCGGCCATGGTCAGCGGCGCCGAGTTGATCCAGATATCGCCGGGCAACCCTGTTTGAGGTGCTTCCGCCACCTGCGGCGTTGACAGAGTCCCCGTGCTTTCAGAACGAGAAAGACCGCCTGCCCCCGCCGGAGCTCCTGGGCGGCTCAGCTCCTGTTCTAAGGCCGGGAAGTTCGGTGACGGAAATTCCGGAGCCTTAAAATGGACGGGAGTCAATCCTTCAAGGTCCGAGCCGGCCGCCGCCGGAAATATCTTCAGCGTCGTAATGGCGAGCGCCCATATCGCCAGCCCCAGCGTGATAACGACCCGCGCCGTCTTCATGTCACAACCTCCGCTTCCGCCCGGTCCCGGTAAGAAACCTGTTTAGATGCTGGTTCCCGTCTTCGCGTCACGGAGTCCCGTGCGTGTCCATCGCTGACCGAGCGTCCACACCACTGTTTCGATCTCTCCGCCGGTGCGGGCGCGTTTGGGTGTTAGCAGACGGGTGATCGATTCCCTCCTATGCCACCAGGTCAGTCCCCGCCATATCGAAAACCTCTTCTTTCCCACGACGAGAAAAGTACCGCATTACTCGCTCGGGGTAAAGGGTCCAAGCGATTTCTCGCCGCGACCCGCCTTCATCCGATGCCAGATACGGGGCAAGCACAGCCGGCGGTCGGCGCGAAGCAGGTGTAGGCACGTCCTGACTCCTACCGTGCCGTTTATTAACGAGTACGGGGGCTTGCCTCCGGCCGCAGGGGGTGATAGGATGGCCGCGGAAAGGGTGGGGAGGGAGGCGACGCGGGTGATGGAAAACCATTCCCAGTTACGGATTCTTAACAAGAAGGATGAATCGAGGGCGCGGGGTCTCAATCGGAGGCAGGTGGTACAGAGGCTGCTGGGTACGGCAGGAGCCGGGGTCATGATGCCCGGTTTGGCGGCGGGACACCCGGTGCGCAGTCATCTGATGAGCGAGTCCACGATGGCGGAGGCGGAGACGAAAGCTGCCGACCCCGCCTGGGAACCGCTGTTCCTAGACGCGCACCAGAATGACACGGTGACCGTACTGGCAGAACGCATCGTGCCCAATTCGACCGAGGCCCAGGTTAATCGCTTCATTGACCTGCTTCTCTCCGTTGATACCCAAGAGAACCAGAAGAAATTCCTCGCTTCCCTCGGGGCCTTCGAGCACGAGGCGCTCGTTCGTTACGGCCGGCCCTTTAAGGACCTCAGCGAAGAGCAGCAGAATGAGATTCTCACCGTCGCTTCCACAGAAAAGCCGGGCGCGGCGGGCGAAAACGGGAACTGGTCATGGTTTGCCGTACCCACGAAAGAAGACGGCGAGGCGCCCACACTAACCCTGCGTGATCACTTCGAGAATATGAAGGGCTGGGTGGTCGGCGCTTTCTATTCCTCGGAAGTGGGCATGAAAGAACTGGGATGGACGGGCCAAGTCATGTGGGAAAGTTTCCCTGGCTGCGAGCATCCTGAGGGCCACGCCTAACCGAGCGCCAGCTGAGGCTGGACGGAGCTTGCCGCCGCCGCAAAGATCGCGATTAAGTAGAATCGCCGCTTCAGCCAGCCGCGTGTGACTCAATTGACGCTCCTCCCCCTTGCCCCTAACATCAGAAACGAGAAGGGTTCGATCGGCATCTTATAACAAGAAGGGTGAATTTTCGGCCCCTGCGCTTATGTTCCAGTCACTGGTCATTACCTTACGCGAAGGCGTAGAAGCGGCGTTGATTGTCGGCATCGTTCTCGGCTACCTCCGCAAAGTGGGCCGCGGCGGGTGGAATCGGATTGTGTATTGGGCCTTGGCTACCGCCGTGGCGGCGAGCCTCGTACTCGGTTACATTCTGCATCGACTCGAGGTCACAGAACTCGGCGATGCTTATGAAGGCGGCTTGATGTTGCTCGGCGCCGTCTTTGTGGGCTCGATGGTGTACTGGATGTGGAAGACCGGAAAGCGCATGAAGCAGGAGATCGAAGAGAAGCTGCACACGCTCGCTTCGGCTCCGGCACGCGGTGCAGCGCTGGGCCTTTTTGCCTTCGTCTTCCTGATGGTGTTTCGAGAGGGCATCGAAACCGTGTTGTTTTTGGCTGCGGTATCGCTGCGCAGTTCGAGTGAGCTCATGGAATTCATGGGTGGCGTGCTGGGGTTGGCGCTGGCCGCCGGATTCGGCATCGCCTTTTTCAAAGGCAGTTTGCGCGTGAATGTGCGCCGGTTCTTCTCGATCACGACTCTGATCCTGGTGCTGGTGGCGGTCCAGCTTTTCGTGTCCGGTCTCCACGAACTTTCCGAGGCGGAGGTGCTTCCTTCGAGCCGCGCCGAGATGTTCTGGGTGGGGCGGCTGGTGAACAATGATTTGCTCTTCTTCATCATCGTTGTCGCCTTGTGCGTTTTTCTGGTTGTGGCGCAGCAGGTTCGAGCGAGCGGGGCCAAGGCCGAAGACTTGGCTCGGCTGCCGGCTCCGGAACGGCGCAAAGTGCTGGCCGCCGAGAAGCGCGATCGATCCTGGAAGCTCGCGGCCAGTGCTGTCGGGCTGGCCGCCATCGTCTTGGCCAGCCTGCAGTTTGTCTATTCGCGTGTCGCGCAGGCCGTTTCGCCCCCCGAGCTGGTCTCGGTGCGAGATGGTGCGGTGCGGATTCCGGTCGCCAAGCTTCAAGATCATAAGCTCCACCACTTTGCCGTAACGGTCGGTGGGACTCAGGTTCGCCTGATCGCCATTTTGGATTCAACCGACACGGTACGCGCGGCGATGGACGCCTGCCTGATCTGCGGCAGCCAGGGCTATTATCAGGACGGGCAGAACGTGATCTGCCGCAACTGCGGCGCGGCCATCTACGTACCAACGATCGGCGCGGCGGGAGGGTGTAATCCCGCCCATCTCGACCCGCCTTATCAGGTGCAAGGGGCAACGTTGATGATTTCTGAGACGGCTCTCCAGGCCGCCGCCAGGCATTTCCAATAGGCGCGATGCTGATCCGTATCATCCAACGCTCCCTCGTCCGCCGCCGCCAGCGCAAGATGTTGAGCGCCCTGGCGGTCGCTTTGGGGATCACGGTGGCAACCGTGGTGGGTACGATGATGCTCGATGTCGGTGACAGGATCAACCGCGAACTGCGCTCGTTTGGCGCCAATATTTCCGTGACGCCGGCGGCCGACGGGCTGCCGGTTGAAATTGGCGGCATCGACTACCGCCCGGCCGGAGCCGGGGCGTTTCTGCGGGCAGACGACCTGGCCAAAATCAAGACGATATTTTGGCGTAACAATATCGTGGCCTTTGCTCCTTTCCTGTATCTTCCGGCTACGGTTCAGGGACGGCGCGCGGTGATCATTGGTACTTGGTTCCACCACGCCGTGCCGGTCAATGGGGGGGAAGTTTTCGAGACCGGTGTGCAGGACCTTCATCCCACTTGGCAAGTACGGGGTCGGTGGCCGAGTGACGGCGACCTCCAATCCTGTTTGGTGGGTCAGCGACTAGCCCGGGCCTTGCACCTTCGTCCGGGCGACGCTGTCCGCGTATCCGTGGGCGGGACGGTTCCACCCGCTTTTGCCGCCGCTTCGAAACCTTCGGCGTCCGTCATGCAGTTTGAAATCTCGGGCATGGTGGAGACCGGCGGTCCCGAAGAGGACCAGATTTTCGCGCCCCTTGAAACCGTGCAGCGACTGGCCAGGCAACCCGGCAAGGTCCGCCGGGTCGAGGTCAGCGCCCTCACCAAACCCGAAGACGACTTTGCCCGCCGCGACCCCTCCCGCATGTCACCGGAAGAGCTCGAGCGTTGGAGCTGTTCGCCCTATGTTCGCTCCATCGCCTATCAGATTCAACAGGCCATTCCGGGCTCGGTAGCCCAACCCGTGTTGCCGGTGGCAGAGACCGAGGGCAAGATTCTCAATCGCGTCGGGGCGCTTATGGGTCTGCTGGCCGCTGCAGCGCTCATCACCGCGGCGCTGGCGGTCGCTTCGATGATGCTGGCGAATGTCTTCGAAAGGCGTGCGGAGATTGGTCTCTATAAGGCATTGGGCGCCACCGACGCCCGCGTGGCGCTGATCTTTTTGATCGAGGCCTCTGTGGTGGGTGTGGCCGGCGGCACCATCGGTTATTTTGCCGGCAGCGCGCTGGCCTGGCGGCTGGCAATTCGAGTCTTTGGGACGCCCGCCGGCATCCACTGGGCGATCCTACCGGCCGTTCTGTTGCTGGCGCTCGTGGTGACTTGGGTGGGCAGCGCGGGACCGCTGGCGCGGGGCTTGAAAGCCCCTGCCGCTGCAGCCCTGAGGAATTGACGAAGGAAGCCGTAGGCAGGGCTCGCCATGGTGGCGCGGGAACGCTCGTCGGGACCCGCAGATCCTTTTGCTCTCGAGAGCCGTCCACGTTAGGGGCGGATAGCTTGGCATCCGGGAGGGTGTGTGGGAAGGGTGAGGTGAGGTGTAACGCGTCCGAGAATATGTTAACATTAAGACGGTCAGCGTTCGAAGTCGAGAGAGTTTGGTTAACCTTTGTTTTTCAATGAGATACATTAGATCACCGGGCCGCGTTTTGAAGCTCGGAAAGCTTATGGCTTCGAGTCCGAGACGGGCTGGTTTTCCCGAAAGCGCATGAGTCCAAGACGGCGAAGGCCCCATCACCGAATGTTTTGGCGCATGTGGTTCCGGTGGCTGACCGGTAGGCGGCCCCAGGCGCTCCTGGCGCTCGTGTCTTTGGCCGTGGGTGCGACCGTCGCTTCGACTCTCATTGATCTGTACGGCGGTGTGCGCCGCAAAATGACCGAAGAATTTCGGGCTTACGGCGCCAATATCGTGCTGGCTCCGGCTTCCGCCGGCGGCTCATCGCTTCCCGAGGACGTGACCCCCCTCATGGACGCCGGGGTTTTGAACCGGATCGAGGAGCTTCGGGCCCGTATTCCCGGCCTGATCGATGCGCCGATGCTGGATGTGGTGGCGCTTGTTTCTCGCGTGCCGGCCGGCGCCGAGGCCTACGGCGTGGCCGAGGAAGCCGTCGCCGTCGGCACCAACCTGGCCGCCTTCCAACGGCTGAATCCCGGCTGGCACGTCCAGCAAGCCCCTGGCGCGGGTACCGCGGTTCAATGCGCGGTCGGCGCCCGCCTGGCCCAACGCCTGGGGCTTCATGTGGGGGAGTCGATCGAAGTCTCCACCCTGGGCTCGGAGTCGCGTGAAGGAGGACGGGCGCGGTTCTGGGTGTCCGAGATCATCGCTTCCGGTGCCTCCGAAGATGACCAAGTGTTGCTTCCGCTCGATTCCTTGCAGGGCCTGACGGGATTGGCGGGCAAGATCAGCGTGGTGGAACTCAGCGTGCCCGCCGACGCGGCCACGGTCGCGAGCGCGGTGAACAACCTGTCACAAATGTTGCCGGGCGTTGACGTACGCCCCCTCCGGCAGATTGCCGAACCAGAAGGTCGGGTGCTCATGACGATCCGCGGGTTGCTCATTTCATTGACTACGCTGGTTCTGGGGATCGTCGTGCTGTGCGTCATGAGCACCATGACGGTGATTCTGTTGGAGCGCCGCCGCGACGTGGCGGTGATGAAGTCCCTCGGAGCCACCCCGGCCCTGGTGAGCCGCTTGGTGCTGGCGGAAGTGGCCACGCTCGGCCTGCTGGGCGGCTTAGTAGGTTTTGCTCTGGGCGCGGTCGTGGCCAGCGATCTCGGGCGTCAACTGTTCGGAGTCCGGCTCGTCCCGCTTTGGTGGACTCTGCCTGCCCTCTGCGCCGCTTCGGTTCTGGTTACGATAGCCTCGACGGCTCTGCCTCTGGGAACGGTGCGCAGCGTTGACCCGGCCGCCGTTCTCAGGGGAGAATGAGGCGGTTCGGCACAGCCGAGCCAGCGCCCCGCCGAGGCTCCATAACCGGTACCGGAAACACGCTGAACGCCGCCCGCAGCCGAAGTCGGGACTGACGGAGTAACCTTTGGCTTTCATCGAAGTTCGCAGTTTGACCAAAAAATACGGCGCCGCCGTTTATGCCCTGAACCACACCTCCTTCACCGTCGAGAAGGGCGAATGGGTGGCGGTGATGGGCCCTTCCGGATCGGGCAAGAGCACCTTGCTCAACATCATTGGCGGTCTCGACGTCCCGACCTCGGGCCAGGTGCTCGTCGACGGGCAGGATGGGGCCGCGCTCGGAGCCGCCGCACGGGCCCGGTTTCGCGCCGAACGCATCGGCTTTATCTTCCAGCAATATCACCTCGTTCCCTACCTCACGACGCTGGAAAACGTGATGCTGGCGCAGTATTTCCACAGCATGGCCGACGAAGAGGAGGCCGCCAACGCCCTCCGATGCGTGGGCCTCGGCGACCGCCTCCACCACCTGCCGGCCCAGCTTTCCGGCGGCGAGCAGCAGCGCGCCTGCATCGCTCGCGCGCTCATCAACCAGCCGGACCTGATTTTGGCTGACGAGCCGACCGGCAACCTCGACGAGGTGAACGAAGCCATCGTCATGAGCCTGATGGCCCAGCTTCACCGGCAGGGGCGAACGGTGATCGTGGTGACGCACGATCCGGCCATCGCCCGCATGGCCGAGCGGCGCATCGAGCTCCATAAGGGCCGCCTCACCGAGGTCAAGCTATTTGCCCACCATCAGGAGGAAGAGCTGCGCGACGAATTGCTGCACGCCGTGTGGAAGGCTCAAGAGACTTATGGGACGGTGGGCGTGCGCGCCGAGTCCTTGCCGGAATTTGCCGCCAGCCGCGCCACCTTCATCCTGATGGAATCAGGCGGCTGGATTGAGCTCGGCGAGGGCCGGGTGTCGCTGACCGCCAAGGGCGAGCAGCGCGCCCGCCACGTGATTCGCCGGCACCGCCTGGCGGAGCGATTGTTTTATGACACCTTTGGCGTGGCGGAGGAGTTGCTCGACGAGAACGCTCAACGGGTCGAACACTCGCTCACGCCGGAAGTCACGGAAAAGATTTGCATCTTCCTCCACCACCCCGAGACCTGCCCTCACGGCTCGCCCATCCCGCGCGGTGAATGCTGCCGCCAGGCCCCCCGGCCCGGCTGAGAAGCCGCCTGGCCGTCCCGGCGCGCATCACAGCCCGCGTTCGGCCAGCTCGAAGGCCTTGAGCATGGCGCGGGCCTTGTTCCAGGACTCTTCGTATTCGCGCTCGGGAACCGAATCCGCCACGATGCCGGCCCCGGCCTGCAGATAAGCGGTGCGATCCTTGATCAGCACGGTGCGGATCACGATGCAGGAATTGAGGTTGCCCGAAAAATCGGCGTAGAGCACCGAGCCGCCATACAGGCCACGGCGCGTCGGCTCAAGTTCATCGATGATCTCCATGGCCCGCACCTTGGGCGCGCCCGACAGCGTGCCGGCCGGAAAGCAGGCGGCCAGCGCGCTGTAACTGTCGGCATCGGGGCGCAGCCGGCCTTGGATCAGCGAGACCAGGTGCATGACGTGCGAGTAGCGCTCGACAAACATGATCTCCTTCGGGCGCACCGTTGAGACTTCGCACACGCGGCCGACGTCGTTGCGCCCCAGATCGACCAGCATGATGTGCTCGGCGCGCTCCTTCTCGTCGCCCTTCAACTCCTGCTCGAGACGCAGGTCTTCCTCCTCCGTCCTGCCGCGCGGACGGGTGCCGGCAATGGGTCGATACTCGACGTCGCGGCCCGTCACCTTCACCAGCATCTCGGGCGATGAGCCGAGAACCGTCGCCTCGCCCAGCCGCAGAAAGTACAGATACGGCGACGGGTTCACCACCCGCAAGGCGCGATACAGCTCAAACGGCGGCACCCGCACCGGCACCTCCAGCCGCTGCGAGATCACCACCTGAAAAATGTCGCCGGCGCGGATGTATTCCTTCGACCGCTCCACCATCGTTTCGTATTCGTCACGGCTCACGTTGGCCCGCACCCGCAGCGGGCCCCGAGGCCGCGGAATGCGCGGCTGGCGCAGGGGGCGCCGCAGGGCGCGCTCCATGTGGTCCAGTTGGCGCAGCGCCGCCTCGTATTTGGACTGCAGGCGGCCCGGGCCTTCGTCGGTCAAAACATTGGCGATGAGGAAGAGCCGGTGCTGCACGTGGTCGAAGGCCACAAGGTTGGTGAAATACATGAAGACGGCGTCGTCCACGTCCACATCCGGTTCCACGCGGGCCGGCAGCCGCTCGAGCTGGCGGACGACCTCATAGGCCAAATACCCCACCGCTCCCGCCGTGAACGGCGGCAACCCCGGCGCCGGAGCCGAATGGTATCGCGCGCCCACCTCGCGCAGGCAGGCGAAGATGTTTCCCGAGTGTTCATGTCGTTCCCGCCCGCGCCGGATCGTGACCCGGCCGCCCCGACAGGAGACCACCTGGAAGGGATCGACGCCGAAGAAGGTGTAACGCCCCAGCCGTTCCCCCCCTTCCACGCTCTCAAGCAGGAAGCTATAGGGATGGGCCTTCGATCCCGGCCCGGTCTGCGGCGCCAGCCTCAAAAACGCCCCGACCGGACTCAACAGATCGGCGACGATGGCGCGATAGACGGGCACGACGTTGCCGTGCGCCGCCCGGCGCCGGAATTCGGCGAAGGTGGAAGTGGCCAGCATGTTCCCGAGCGCCCCGGCCTCAGCCCACGGCCTGTCCCAGGGCTTGCCGCACCGCCTGCTCCATCAGCGCGTGGGGGGCGGATTTGCCCGTCCAGATTTCGAACTGCCGCGCCCCTTGATCCACGAGCATTTCGAGGCCCGAGATGGTGATCAAGCCGCGGCTGCGGGCCTCGGCCAGGAACCGCGTCTCGACCGGATAGTAGACCATGTCAAACACCACCCGCACCCGCAGGCGGGCCAGATCAATGGGCAAGGCGTCCACGTTCGGAGCCATACCGACCGGCGTGGCGTTGATGACGGCGTCGACGTCCAGCCCGTCGGCGCTCCCCCAAGGTACGACCCGGGCGGAAACGGCGTGGGCCAGTTGGCGCGCCGCCGCCTCGCGGCGGGCGGCCAGGAACACTTCGGCCCCTTCGGCGCGAAGCGCAAAGGCGGC
>CADDZC010000046.1 GCA_902812365.1 Acidobacteriota bacterium
CGGCGTCGAAGACCCGGCCAATCTGGGCGCCATCGTGCGCTCGACGGTGGCTTCGGGGGCGCACGGCGTGGTGGTGCCGGCGCGCCGCGCCGCCGGACTTTCCGCCGCCGTGGCGCGGTCGGCGGCCGGGGCCCTCGAGCACGCTCGCGTGGCCCGCGTCGGCAATCTGGTGCAGGCGCTGCGGGAGCTTAAAGAGCGCAACCTGTGGATTTACGGGTTCGAGGCGCAAGCGAGAAAATCTTATCTCGAGCTCGACTACCGCGGCGGCTGCGCGCTGGTGTTTGGCGGAGAAGGCCGCGGGCTCAGCCGCCTGGTAGCCACAACCTGCGACCAACTCGCCCGCATCCCGCTCTACGGGCCGGTGCCCTCCCTCAACGTCTCGGTGGCCGTGGCCGTGGTGCTCTACGAGGCGGCGCGACAGCGGCATCCTGAATGCCGCGCCCGTCCGAACGATAGCAACGCCCCGCCCCGGGGCTTCATCGAATAAAACGGCGGTGGCAGCCGAACACCCATGCGCTTGGCGTCTGACCCAGCCCGTCGCTCCTTGGCGCTCGGGGCGCTCTTCGCCCTGGCGCTGTCCGCTTTCGGCCAGCCGGCCCAGGACGGCGCCGAGCGCGGCTCCGCGGCCGCTTCCCAACCCGCCGCGCGGCGGCCTTCCGGCTCCCCGCCCGACCCCAACATCCCCGCGAGCAGCCAGAGAATCCGCGTCCAGTCCTTCTTGGTCACCACGCCCGTGACGGCGCTCGACGCCTCCGGCGACCTTGTCTACGGCTTGGACGCCAAAGACTTCAAGGTCTTTGACGACGGCGTTCCGCAGCAGATCACCCGCTTCGAGGTGGCAAGCGAGCCGGTGGCGGCGGTGATTGTGGTGCAGGCCAACGACGCCGTGGCCCCGCTGCTCGACCAGGTGCGCCCGCTGGCCCCGCTGTTTTCGGACCTGCTCCTCGGCCCCACGGGCCAGGCCGCCGTGCTGGCCTTCGCCGACGATGTCAGGGTGCTGCAGAATTTTTCCGGGGACGAGAGCCGGCTCGCCCAGAGCCTCCGCGCGCTGCAGGCGTCCGGCGGCAAAGCGCGGCTGAATGACGCGCTGGCGCGCGCGATTGCCTTGCTCAGCCAGCGCCCCAAGAGCCAGCGGCGACTCATCGTGGTGTTTGCCGAGGGATCCGACCAGGGAAGCGAGACCACTCGGGACGACGTGATCCGGCGCGCCATGGCGGCCGAGGTGACCATCTATGGCCTGGGCTTCAGCCGCGCCGAGGCGCTGCTCCGCCAGCGGCGCGACGACAACCAGCCCATGAGCCCGCTTGATGCCAACGTCGCGCGCCCCCTGCCCCCCGGAATGCCGCCCTCGCCCGTTCTTTCCCAGCAGATTTACGATACGCCCGTCAACGGCATTCCGATCGGGCAGGCGGCGGGGCAGATCGTTCGCTCGGCCGTGGCGCCGAGCCTACTCGACGCGTACGCCGTCTACACGGGCGGCGTTTACTACCGCCACTGGTCGAAGAACGCACTCGAGGATCAGCTCACCGCCATCGCCACGGAAGTCCGCAGCCAGTATGAGCTCGCCTACGTTCCCGACACGCTCGACCGCGCCGGCTTCCATCGGATCGAAGTCGAGGTGCGGCGGCCGGGGGTGCGGGCGCGGGCGCGGATCGGGTATTTTTATGCGCCGGAAACGCCGGCGGGGAGGACGGCGGGGGAGCTCCCGCGGCTGGTCAAGCGGCCCGGGCGGTCGCCTCATCTGCAGCCATGAGGGGGACCGGCGGGCGGCTCATTCATAGGCGTCATGGCGCATGACGTCGATGCGCTTGTCCGATTGCAGCTCGATTTCGGCCAGGTAGGGTTGCATGTTTTCGGGCAACACTTCGAGCACCAGAACGCGGGTCGTCCCCGCCGCTGAAAAGACGACGGTGAAATAGCGGTTCTTCTTGCCTCGGCCGCGCGGCGGCGGCACCTTCCACGGCAGGTTCATCTTGGCCACCTGCGGCCGTACGTTCGAGCGGTAATCCATCAAGACAATGGCGCTGTAGGGAACGCGCACGGCGGCCGTGCGGCAGCGGAACGTGAGGGCTTGCGAGGTCACTTCCAGACGGCCGGGGCAGCCGGCGGCGATCTCCTCGGTTCCGCCGACATAGCGGAATTGCGGTGGTTGCGGGGATTTGCGCTTGCCCGCCGCGACGGCGGCGGCGAGCACCCAGGCCACGAGCACCGCGGCCCCGCTCGAAGACGGGCGAAAGCGGCGCGGAGGATTCCGGCGCTGCGCGGCGTTCCTCATCTCGGTTCGAGGGACTTCGGGGGAGGCGGTGGGTCGGCGGAACCGTTCATGGGAACCGCTACGTCCACATACCAGGGCACCATCAGATTGCCCCAGCGCGCCGGACGAAACTTCCAGCTCTCCACTTCTTTTTCCGCCGCTTCCACTTGAGCCGGCCGGCCGCCGAGAGGCGTCAGGTCCATGACCTTGCCATCCTCGTCCACCAACACGCGCAGCCGCACCTCATCGGCGGCGGGCCCCGGCGAGCAGGGCGGCGGCGCGACGAGTTGCGGCGGCCGCACCTCGCGCATCACGTCCAGTTCCGGATTCGGCGGCAAGCGGTCGGCACGGGTGACGCGGAGGGCAAAATTGACGTCCACGTCGGTCTCGAAAGGAGCCGGGCCGGCGGCGGTCATAAAGGGCCGGTACACCCATCGCCGGATGGCCTTGATGGCCGAGGCGGCCAGAAACGGATGGCCGCGCACCACGTGCGCGTCGCCAACGTGCCCGTCCCGCTTCACCGTCACTTCCATCCGCACCCGGCCCTGAATGTAGTTGACACGCGCCAAGGGAGGATAATCCGGCTTGACTTGGCTGAGGAGCAACCTCGAAGCTTGCTTGCGGCCGAGCACGATCGGAACCGCCGCCTTCTCCTGCTGGCCGAAAACGGCCGCCGCCGACGCGGCCGCCAGAATGAAAGCGCCGGCCGCGGCTCGAGCCTTCGCGCGGCGCCTAGCTATCGGATTCGAAGATAACTTGGGCCATCGCATACCGGTCGGCGTGCGAAATGGAAATCTCCATGCGCGCCACCCCGAGTTGCTCCGCCAGCTCGAGCGCCCGGCCTCGCAGCACCAGTTCTGGCTTGCCGCTCGGCTGGTGAGTCACTTCCACGTCGGTCCACCGCACCCCCCGGCCCCACCCCGTCCCGAGAGCCTTAAAGGCCGCCTCCTTGGCGGCGAATCGGGCCGCGTAGCGCTCCGCCCGCCTCCTGAATCGTTCGCAATACTCGACCTCCTGGGGCGTGTAGAGCCGCTCGATGAAGCGCTTTCCGTGCCGCTTCAGAGCTTCTTCGATCCGCGACGCCTCGACCAGATCAACACCCGTCCCCACAATCATCGAGCCTGACCCTGCGCTACGGAGCGCGCGGCCCCGGATTCGCGCCGCCGCCCGGCCTCGCCCTCGTATCCGTCGGCCGCATAATAGATGGCCCGGTCGAAAAAATATCCCACCAGCCGGTCAAGTTCCTGCTGCGGGTACAGCTCGACGGCGGAACCGGCCAGGCCCGCCAAGCGGATGCAATCCCACAAGTAGTATTTGGTCAGCACCAGCGCCCAGATGACTTCGCTGAGCGGAATGTTTTCGGCGCAACGCGTCGCGCCCAGCTCGCGGTACCATCTCCGGATCGCGTAGTCGGTCTTCTCCTCCAGCCAGTGGCCGAGGTGGCGATAGACCTCGTAGACGCGGTGCTGCAACTCGCCGGCCGGCAGCCGGTGGTAGGAGCGCGTCCGCGGGCTGCTCTGCAAATCTTTCTCCGCGCCCGGCGTCAACTCTTCGGCGTGAGCTTCGATCATCCGGATCCATCGGTCGGAAAGCATTCCCCCCTCGCCGGAGCGTTCGCCCGCCTTTGACGATAACAGATGGCCCGCCGAAGATCAACGGCCGGACGCGCAATTTGACATGCTCCAACCACTGTGTTAGCGTGACCGCATTGCCACAATTTAGGGCAACGTCCGGGAGCCGATGAATGGCTTTTAACAAAGCCAAGGCACTGCATGAGGCAGAGAAGTCCGTTCGTCAAGGTAAGTTTTCCCAGGCCATCCGGCAGTACCTCGATGTTTTCGAACACGATCCCCGCGACCTGGGCCTGTTAAACACGGTCGGGGATTTGTGCGTGCGCGAGGGAAACCTTGCCGAAGCGGTGAAGGTTTTCCACCGCCTGGCCGACGCTTACAAGCGCGAAGGCTTTATCCTTCGCGCCATCGCCATCTACCGGAAGATCGTCAAGCTCGATCTGAACGCCGTCGAGCCTCTGATCGAGTTGGCCGAGCTGTACGCCGCCCAAGGACTGGGTCGCGCGGCGCGCGAGCACTATGGGCAGGCGCTCGAGCTCTGCCGCCAAAAGCGGCAGCCCGGCAAGGCGCTCGAGATCATGGCCAAGATCGTGGCGGCCGATCCGGAGAACGTCCTTCACCGGCTGCAGCTGGCGGAATTGGCCGAGGCCCTGGGCCGGAAAGCCCAAGCGGCCTCGGCGTATCTGGACGCCGCCGCCATGGCTCTTCGGCAGGGCGACCGGGCGCGGGCCCGCCAGGCCTTCGACCAAGCGGCCTCGCTCGAACCCAGCCATCCGAAGGTGGCGTCGCTGCGCGACCAGATGGCGTTTTCAGCCGCTGAGACAGCCAAACCGGCCCCGAGACCGGAGTCCGCGACAGAGATCGGCGGCTCGGCCGGCCCGGCGTCCGGCGAGCCGCCCGAGGTCGCCGCCGGGCGCATGCCGCCCGCGAGCGCAGAGACACCGGCGGGCGCGCCCGAAGTGAGGGTCCAGCCGGGGGGGGAGGCTCGGCGCGAGCCAGCCGCTTCCGCCGGGCCGGTGGCACTCGAGGCCAACGAACAGGAGGTTGACGCGGCGGCGGCGGAATTCGCGGCCGCCTCGCAGGAGATGGATCTGTTGAGCGAATGGGAGATGGCCAGCGCCCTCGAGCCCGCACCCTCGGAGGCGGCTGCGCCTCCGGACCGCACCTCGGGCGCCGCCGCGAGCGAGCCGGAGGCGGCTCCCGCCCCAGCGCCGGTTTTCAATTACGACGAGAGCCGCGCGGAGATCGAGTTCTACCTCCAGTCGGGCTTCGTTGAACAAGCGCGCGCTGTGATCGAGTCGCTCGAACACGCCTTCCCGGATCATCCCCAGGTCGTGGAACTCCGCTCGCGTGTCGATGCCCAGACATCGGCGGCGCCCGAGGTCGCGGCCGGGCCGGCGGCGGAAGGCGAGGAAGTTGCCGAAGCCCGGCCGGAACCCGGCGTGGCGGAGGCGGCAGAGGCTGAGCCGGCCGCTTCTGCGGTGGCGAGCTCCGAACCTGGAGAGGTGGCCGATGCCGGTGCGCTGGGGGAGAAGGAAGAAGGCAGCCTGTCTGCCTGGGCGGGCGAGCTCGTCCTTGGGACGGAAGCGGTGGGTTTTCGCCTCGAGGGCGAGCCGGTCTTTCCGGCCGAAACTCTCGCTTCTTTTTCCCAGGCCGCGACGGAGGCTGGCGACGGCCGGGCGGCGGATCAGGAACCGGGCTGCGGCCAGCCGGAATCGGCGGCGGCATTGCCGTCGGCATTTTCCGACGAATCCGCGCGCGCCGAATCGCTCGAGGATCTCTCCGCGTCGCCGGGCACGACGTTGGCGGAATTACAGGAGGAAGCGGCGCAACCTCCCGCGCCCGACGATCCGGCCACCCACTACGATCTCGGCGTGGCGTTTCGGGAAATGGGTCTTTTGGATGAGGCCATCGGAGAACTGCAAAAGGTCATCAAGGCCGCCGGGGGAAAAAACTATCCGCCGCAGTTTCTGGCCGCCTGCACGCTGCTCGGGCAGTGCTTTATGGATAAGAACCTGCCCGCCATCGCCACCAAGTGGTACCAACGGGCGCTCGAGGCGCCTCAGTTGGATCCGGAAACGGCCTTGGCTCTCCAGTACGATCTCGGACTCGCCTGGGAGCGAGCCGGGGACTCCCAAACCGCGCTGCAGAAATTTCTCGAAGTGTACAGCCAGAACGTCGACTACCGCGATGTCGCGGAGAAGATTCGGTTTCTGCAACAGAAGTCGTGAATGAGCCCGGGGCTCGTTCATCGGTCCGGCAACGGCCCGAGTTTTCGGGAATCCATGGTGAATCGGATGCTGGCTGTCCTTTACGTCGTCTATATTCTGCTCTGCTTCGAGGTCGGCCTCCTATTGCTCTTCTTTCCCTGGCTTTCGGCCTGGACGAAGAACTTCTTTGTGGATCATTACCCGTGGGTGTCGAGCCTGGCGAGGAACGGCTTTGTGCGCGGGGCCGTCTCCGGGCTCGGTCTGGCCGACATATGGCTCGGCATCTATGAAATTTGGCGGCTGCGGCAACGGAGCTCCCCCGCGGCGGGATCCGGC
Organism: Acidobacteriota bacterium; assembly: GCA_902812365.1. Lineage (GTDB taxonomy): Bacteria > Acidobacteriota > Terriglobia > UBA7540 > UBA7540 > CADDZC01. The sequence goes on from CADDZC010000046.1 coordinate 6,372, forward strand.
CTGCCGAAAGGCGGCCTTGGATCGTAAAGGTTCCCGGTGGCGATTCTCTGCTACGTAACCGACCGCAGCCGCCTCAACCGGCCGCTGGCGGCGATGATTTCGCAGGCGGCTCAAGCAGGCGTCGATCTCATCCAGATTCGGGAAAAGGATCTGGAAACCCGGGAGCTACTCGGTGTGGTGGAGGGGGCTGTGGAGGCCGCGCGGGGGACGGCGGCCAAAATCATCGTCAATGACCGCCTGGACGTGGCTCTGGCTTCAGGCGCGGCGGGAGTCCACCTGGGAGCCCAGTCGCTGCCGGCTCGCTCCGTACGCCCGCTCGTGCCCGCGGGCTTTCTGGTTGGCGTCTCCTGTCACTCCCAGGAAGATGCTCAGGAGGCCGAAGCGAGCGGCGCGGACTATGTGGTGCTGGGTCCGGTCTTTGAGACGCCCTCCAAATTGCCATACGGGCCGCCGCTCGGGCTGGACACGCTCGGCGCCGTCGCGGCGCGGCTGAAAATTCCCGTGCTGGCCATCGGCGGCATCACCGTCGAGCGAGCTCGACTCTGCTGCGAAGCGGGAGCTGCCGGAATCGCGGCCATCTCGCTGTTTCAGTCCGGCAGCTCGCTGGCCGACACCGTGCGCCGGTTGCGCCGGGAGACGGCTGCATCCGGCGGCGCCGGGAGACACGGACGGGGTGCGCCGGCGAGGCCGGAGGACCAGGAGTCGGGACGATGATGACGAAGCTGATTCGATGGGCCGTGGCAGCGGGGGTCGGGGTGTGGATGGCCCGGGCGCGGCCGCCGGCCGAGCCGCCACGGCAGGCCGCCAGCTTGGGCATGAGCGACATCCTCCACTATATCGCGACGACCTGGGACACGCTGACACGGTCGATGACCGCCTGCGATGAGGTGCTGGACCCCAAAGAGCCGGAGCGCTCCGTGCTGTATCTTCCGGCCGGCTGGGCCGAGCCCCGCGACGTGCGCAGTCTCGCACTCCGCTGCGGCCTCCGCGTCGCGCACCTGCCGCAGGCAATCCACAAACTGGGCGAAATACCTTCCCGCCCGATCGAGCCGCCCGGCCTGCTTTATCTTCCCCATCCCTACGTCGTGCCCGGCGGCCGCTTCAACGAGATGTACGGATGGGACAGCTACTTCATTATCCGCGGCCTGCTCGCCGACGGCCGGCTGGAGCTGGCGCGCGGCATCGTCGAGAACTTTTTTTTTGAAATCGATCATTACGGCGGCGTCCTCAATGCCAATCGCACCTATTACCTAACCCGTTCGCAGCCCCCCTTCCTTAGTTCCATGGTTCTGGCCGTCGAGGGAGCGGAAGAGGCGCGAGGCGGGGAGGGCCGGGCCTGGCTGGAGAGGGCCTATCCGTACATCGTCAAGGATTACCAATTGTGGGTGAGCCCGCCCCACCTGGCCGGGAACACGGGCCTGTCGCGCTACTACGACTTCGGCGACGGCCCGGTGCCCGAGATGGCCGATTCACCCGGATACTACCGGGGCGTGGCCCGTTACTTCCTCGCCCATCCCCGCCAGGCGGACTCTTATCTGATCCGCTCGGGAGCGGAAGCTGCCAAATCGAATGTTCTCGGCCCGCTGTTTTCTCTCGACGTCTGCGAGCCCGGGGCCGCCTCCACCCAGGATTGCGACCGCGTTGAAACCCTCAGCCTGTCCCGCGACTTCTATAAGGGCGACCGCGCCATGCGCGAATCCGGTTTCGACGTCTCGTTCCGCTCCGGGCCTTACGGAGCCGCCACCCATCACTACGCCGCCGTCGACCTCAACAGTTTGCTCTACAAGACCGAGCTGGACCTGGCGCAGATCAGTCGGCGGCTCGGCAGGACGCAGGACGCGCGGGCCTGGCGTGCCCGCGCTCGCCGCCGCCAGGAAGCGGTCAATCGCTATCTGTGGAATGCCGGCCGGGGCCTCTATTTTGATTACAACTTCGATACCCGCACCCCGTCGTCGTATCCGTACCTTACCGCCTTCTACCCGCTGTGGACAGCCATGGCGTCCCCGTCCCAGGCGGCGGCGGTCGAGCGCCACCTGAAAGAATTCGAACAGCCCGGAGGCCTGGCCACCAGTTTGACCCATTCCGGCGCGCAGTGGGATTATCCTTACGGCTGGGCTCCCCTCCATCTCCTCGCCGTCGAGGGGCTCCGGCGCTACGGCTACGCGGAAGACGCCAACCGCATTTCCCTGAACTTTCTCTCCATGGTCCTCGAGAACTTCCGGCGGGAGGGAACGATGCGGGAGAAATACGACGTGGTGACGCGGTCTTCGGAAACCCAAGTAGCCGCCGGCTACACCCAGAACGTCGTCGGCTTTGGTTGGACCAATGGCGTCTTTGTCGAACTCCTGCACGAGCTGCCCGAGCCCTGGGTGGAGCGGCTGAGCCGGCAGCGGCCCGCACCGGCTCCCCAGCCCCGCGCTTGCCTGGGCCGCCCGTTCGTGCCAGGATCGAAATCGTGAGGCGGCCGGCGGCGCTCCGCCTCCGAGCAAGTGGCCATGCAGGATCAGCGAATCCGAGTTCTGGTTGCCAAGCCCGGGCTTGACGGGCACGACCGCGGCGCCAAGATCGTGGCGCGGGCCCTCCGCGACGCCGGCATGGAGGTCATCTATACCGGCCTGCGGCAGACGCCGGAACAGATCGCCCGCGCGGCCGTCGACGAAGATGTGGACGTGGTGGGCATCTCCATCTTGAGCGGCGCTCACAACACCATTTTGCCGCGCATCTGCCAACTGTTGCGGGAGCAGGGGAGAGAGGACGTCTTGGTGATCGTCGGCGGGATCATTCCGGATGAAGATATTCCCGCTCTGCAGGCGGCGGGCGTGGCGGCCGTCTTTCAGCCGGGAGCCTCGACCCAGGAGATTGTGGAGTTCATCCGCAGCCGGGTCAGCCGCCAGCAGACCCGGTGAGGCCGCCGGCCTCAGGGTTGGGGGCGGCCGCTCGCGCCGGCCGTGGCGGAACGCTTCTTTACCCGGGAAGGGGAAGCTGGCCACTAGCTTTGTCAAATAAAGTACTTGACACCCAGCAGGAATTCGCTACCATGAGCTTTATGTTGCGCGCCCGATCCTCCCCTCCCGCCCCCGCGCCGCCGGCGATTCACGAACACGCCCTCGAGAATCTGCGCTTTATCCGCGAAACCATGGAGCGCTCGGGGTCGTTCACGGCGGTGCCGGGCTGGGGAGGCGTGGCGATGGGCGCGACGGCGCTGGTGGCCGCCGTGGTGGCGTCGCGCCAGGCGACCCCGCAGGCTTGGCTCGGCACGTGGCTGGTGGAAGCGGTCCTGGCCCTGCTCGTCGGCGCGTGGGCCATCGGACAGAAGGTGCGGACGGCGCACACCCCGGTCCTTTCCGGCCCGGGCCAGAAGTTCGCTCTCAGCCTGACCCCGCCCCTGGGGGCCGGCGCGCTGCTCACCGCGGCCTTCTACCACTACCGGCTCTTCCACCTGATGCCCGGGGTTTGGATGCTGCTCTACGGCGCCGGAATTATGACCGGCGGCGCGTTTTCGGTGAGAATCGTCCCGGTGATGGGTTTGTGTTTCATGTTTGCCGGCGCGGCGGCGCTGTTCGGCCCGGCGGCGTGGGGGAACTGGCTGCTGGCCGCGAGCTTTGGCGGCTTGCAGATCATCTTCGGGGCTGTGATTGCGAGGAGGTACGGTGGCTAAGTCGAGCGCGTTAGCAAGGGTTTCGGAAGCGGCAAGCTGGGGGCTGCGCAGCCCGGCCGATGGCCGGCGCGAAATGACGCCCCTGCAACTGGACCGCTTGATCCATGAGCGGATGCGGCTGGGCATCGTCAGCGCTCTGGCGGTCAATGAATCCCTCAGTTTTAATGATCTGAAACGCCTTCTCAAGACGACGGACGGCAATCTCAGCGTCCACGCCCGGAAGCTGGAAGAGGCCGGGTACGTTGCCTGCACGAAATTCTTCAACAAGCGCCTGCCAAAGACGGAGTATCGCCTGACCTCGGCCGGGCGGCGGGCGTTCGAGCGGTATCTGAACCATATGGAAGCACTGATTCGCGTCACCCGTGAACGTTAGGACCCAGATTTAAAAAACTCTCTTTTGAGGTCACGCTCTATGTTGCCCACGACGCTCCCCGGCGCGTCCCCGCGCGCCCTCCGGCAGCGCTCCGCTCACTGTCAAACGTGGCACCAAGTTATTCCCGTCGAAACCCATGAAAGCCTCGAATTCATCGATATTACGGATCGCGTCGGGGACGTCGTGCGCGCTTCGGGCATTGCCAGCGGCATCGTCAACGTTCAAACCCGGCACACGACGACGGCCATCATGGTCAACGAGCACGAGCCGCTCCTGCTCGACGACATGAAGCGCCTTCTGGACCGCCTGGCGCCCCGCCACGCGCCTTACCGGCACGACGATTTCAGTATTCGCACCGTCAACCTCTGCCCCAACGAAGAACAGAACGGCCACGCCCACTGCAAAGCCCTGTTCTTGCGCGTCTCGGAAACCCTCAACGTGGTGGACGGAGCGCTCGATCTCGGCTGTTGGCAGCGAATCTTCCTGATCGAGCTGGATCGCGGCCGGCAGCGGGCGGTCTCGGTGATGCTGCTCGGTGAACCCGCATGACGGCGGAGCCGATCGGCCCGGGGCCCGGGCCGATCGGCCAGCGGGCTTCGCGCCCTCTACCTCCCCGGGCGGAACCTCCAGACGTAGATCGCGCCGACCACCCCAATGAAGGCGCCCCACCAAATCGGAGCGTGGAGGTTCGCCAGCACCGTGTCGACGGGGTGGGATAGTTCATAGAGGCCGGTGATGAAGATCAGGACCCCGTAAATCAGGTGGATCACTCCGATAAAAAACCACACCGGAAGCATTCCGGCTTTCGCTGGCGTCTTCTCCATCCGATCACCTCCCGCCGCGCCGCCGCGGGGGGCCGGCCGCACCGTTGGCGCCGGCCGAGATGGCGCTTGCCTGAGCTTCTCCCGGGCGGCGCGCCGGCGTCGCGCTACCAGAAAATCCACTGCAGCACCAAAAACAAAGCGAACGAGACCCCCGCCCAGAAGATCGGCCGTTTGAGAAGCGGCAGGTCGCCTTCACTCGGCAGGTCAGTGGCGCCATAGACGAGTCCGACCAATTGGGCCTCGGGCCGGGGCTCGGTCAGCAAGCTGACGACGACGGTGACCACCACGCAGATCAGCCCCGACCACAAGGCCCGCCACATATCGAGCGCCAGAGGTTTGGCGAGCGGAGACAGCGCGACCAGAGACTTTTTGGTGGGGTCCAGCTCCACCAGCGTGAACATGGCCACGGAGGATACGGTCCCGGCGAGCAGCCCCCAGAATCCCCCCGCCCCGGTCGTCCGTTTCCAGATCATGCCCAGCAGAACCGTGCCGAATAGCGGAGCGATGAAGAAGCTGAACAGGGCCTGGACGTAATCCATGAGGCTGCCGAAGTGGGTTACGATGTAAGCGGCCCCGATGGAGATGAGAAGGCCGATAATGGTGCACCAGCGCCCCATCGCCAGATAGTGCGAGTCGGGGGCCGTCTTGCGGATAAAGGGGCGGTAGATGTCGTAGGTCCAGACGGTGGCGAAGGCGCTGACGTTTCCCGCCATGCCCGACATGAAGCCGGCGATCAGGGCGGTGATGCCCAGCCCGAGCAGGCCCGGACCGCAGTAGCGGGCCAGCATCAGGGGCAGCACTTCATCATAGCTGTGCTGGCCCGGCTGCATGGCGCTGGCCGGCACGAGGTGAAACGGGAGCACGGCCAGAGCCAGCAAGCCCGGCAGGATCACGAAGAAGGGGACGGCCATCTTGAAAAAAGAGCCGATCACGGGAGCGAGTTTGGCGGCGCGAACATCCTTGGCGGCGATGACGCGCTGGACCACCAGGAAGTCGGTCGTCCAATAACCCATGGAGAGGACGGCGCCGAGTCCGAAGACGATGCCCACCCAGTGGACCCCCATCGGATTGTCGGCAAAGTGCGCCATCGGGCGCCACAGGTGGGTGAAGTCCTGGCCGGGGAAATTGCGGTGAATGCGCTCCACCATGCCGCTCCAGCCGCCGGTCTCGATCAAACCCAGGATGGGGATCAGCATGGCGCCAAACCAGATCAGGAAGAACTGCACCACTTCGTTGAAGATGGCCGAAAACAACCCGCCCAGGGCGACGTACACGCCCACCGTCAGCGACGAGGCCCAGATGCTCAGATGAATGTTCCAGCCGAGCATCACCTTTAAGACCAGAGCCATGGCAAACATGTTGACGCCGGACATCAGAATGGTCATGACGGCGAAAGAAATGGCGCTGAGGCCGCTGGTGGCGCGGCCGTAACGCAGCTCGAGGTAGCCGGGCACGGAGTGGGTCTTCGAGATGTAATAGAACGGCATCATGACGATGCCGAGAAACAGCATGGCGGGAATGGCTCCCACCCAGTACCAGTGCGCGGCCATGATGCCATACTGGTAGGCGTTGCCCGCCCAACCCATCAGCTCCAGCGTTCCCAGGTTGGCCGAGACGAAGCTGAGGCCCGCCACCCAGGCGGTCATTTCCCGTCCCGCCAGGAAGAAGTCTTCGCCGCTCTTGGTGTACTTCTTGAGATAGAACCCGATGCCCAGAACCATGGCGAAGTAGATCACGATGATGACAAAATCCACCGCGTGGAGGGACATGATCCGCGTCGCGCTTCCGGCGGCATCCAGAAACAGGGCGGGCAGCGCCAGAAACGTTATCCAAAATGGGGTCATAGGACCTCCTCCCGGCCGGCGGCACGGAGGCGGCGGGCAGGAGGGGTGAGTCGGCCGATCGAGCCGGCCGGTTCGCGCTGGCCCTCCCACACCGGATTCGGCGATCAGGGCGCCGGCTGGCCTTCGAGCTTCGCTCGGGGGATTCTCAAAGCCTTCCTCGGCACCGTCAATCCCTTCGTCTCTGCCCGTAGGCGGTATGATACCGCTCGTACCACTTGCGCACTTCTTCAGGCGGCAACGGCTGCGGCTGGCCGAGCAGCAGCCCCAGATGGCACGTCTTGGCCACATCTTCCAGCATCACCGCCGCCTTAAACGCCGCTCGCGGCGTCGGGCCAAACGTGAAAGCTCCGTGATGCGCCAGTAAGACTGCCGGAGCTCTTCCCATGGCCTTGAGCACCGCTTCGCCCAGATGGTCACCGGCGTTGTCGGCGTAGGGCGCGCACGGAATCTCGCCGCCGAATTCATCGGCAATCGCCGTCAGGTACGCCGGAATTGGACGCCCGAGCATAGCAAAACTCGTGGCGTAGTTGGAATGGGTGTGGATAATGCCGCCAATCTCCGGACAGCGCTGATAGAGGTAGAGGTGATGCCGCAGGTCGACCGAGGGCCTCCACTTTCCCGCCACTTGGCGCCCCTCGAGGTCCGTCACCACCAGATCACTCGGCCGCAGCTTATCGTAGTCCATGCCGCTCGGTTTGATGACCACCAGGCCGCGGCGGCGGTCAATCCCGCTGGCATTGCCGCTGTGCATAGTGACAAGGCCGGCGCGATAGATGCCGAGGTTGGCTTCCCAAACCTCGCGCCGCAGCCGTTCCGGAATCATCATCGGCGGCCTCGGGTGGACCGGGCTGGCCCTGGTTCGGCGCTGCGGCCCGGCCGTCGCCCGTTCTCCACCGCACCGGCTGCGACCGCCTTCTTGAGCGCCTTCAGCCGCTTCATGACGTCGTTGCCGCCGCGGCCAAAATAATCGTGCAGCGTCCGATACTCCTCGAAAAGCTGATTGTAAATTTTGTGACGCTCGGCGTCCGGGCGGTAGGTCAGGTTTTGCACTTTGGCCATGTGCTCCGCCGCCTCGACGATGGAATCATACCCGCCGGCGGCCCGGCCCGCCGCCACCGCGGCGTGCATGGCCGCGCCCAGCGCCGAGCACATCTCGGGCCGCTTGGCCAACCGGATCTCCCGGCCCGTCACGTCGGCGTAAATCTGCATCAGCAGGCGGTTCCGTTGCGGCAGGCCCCCGCAAGCGTAGAGGCTCCGCACATAGACTCCCTTGGATTCAAAGGCGGCGATGATCTGGCGGGTTCCGAAGGCGGTGGCCTCCATCAGCGCCCGGTAAATCTCTTCCGCCCGCGTGGCCAGCGTCGCGCCCACCAGAAGGCCGCTCAAATCCACATCCACCAGAATCGAACGGTTACCGTTCCACCAGTCGAGGGCGAGCAAGCCGGATTCCCCCGGCCGGAGGCCTTCGGCCTTCTTCTCGAGCAGGTCAACGGCGCCCACCCTCCGCCGGCGCGCCTCGCGGTGGAGGCTCTCCGGCACGCCCTGCTCGAAAAACCAGGCAAAAATATCTCCCACCGCCGATTGGCCGGCTTCGTACCCCCACAACCCGGGCACCACCCCGTCTTCCACCACGCCGCACATGCCCTCCACCATCTGGCGCTCGGTTCCCAGCACCAGATGGCAGATCGAAGTACCCATTATCATGACCATGGCCCCCGGAGCGGTCACCGTACAGGCCGGCACGGCCGTATGGGCGTCGACGTTGCCGATCGCGACCGGGGTTCCGGCCCCCAGGCCGGTCTTGCGAGCCCAGCGGGCCACAAGACCCCCCGCCCGCGCCCCCAGCGGATAATACGTCTCGGGCACCCGCGTGCCAATCACGCCGGCAAGCCGCGGGTGAAGGGCGCGAAAGAACTCCGGAGAGGGGAATCCCCGGCCCTTCACCCACATCGCCTTGTACCCGGCGGTGCACTCGTTCCGCTTCTCAACCCCCGTGAGCTGCCAGACAATCCAATCCGCGGCCTCGATAAAGCGCTCCGCGGCCTCGTAGACCTCCGGCGCCTCATCCGCAATCTGCAAAAGCTTCGAGAAGAACCATTCCGAGGAATATCGGCCGCCGTACATCCAGATGAACTCCTCGTTGCGCTCGCGGGCGATTTCATTGATGCGGTTGGCGTGCCGCTGGGCGGCGTGATGTTTCCAGAGCTTGACCCAGGCGTGCGGATGGGTACGAAACCGCGGCAGGGTGCACAGTGGCTCGCCTTTGGCGGTGACCGGCAAGGGGCTGGAGGCCGTGAAGTCCGTGCCCAGCCCGATGACGTCTTCGAGCCGAAGGCCGGCGGCTTTCAGAGCCCTCGGAACTCCTTTTTCGATCACCAACAGGTAGTCGCGGGGATTTTGGAGCGCCCAATCGGGGGGCAGGGGAGGGCCGGCGGGCAGGCGGTCGTCAATGACGCCGTCGGGGTAAGGAACGACGGCGCTCGCCACCTGCTCGCCGTCGCGCACGCGCACCGCGAGCACCCGCCCGGATTCGGTGCCGTAGTCGATCCCGAGAACGAATCGGTCTCTAGCCATCGGTTTGCCGCTTGCCGGGCGAAGCCCATGGGGCTGGAGCGCGGCCTTGCAGAGCCGGGGAAGCTGGCCACGGCAGCCGAGCGCCCACCGTAATAGAAAACGCTTACATCTGTCAAGGCGTTGCCGGCCCCAGGGCCATCCCCTAGCTTCGGAAGGCTCCCGGCGACGGCCGCCCGCCCTCGCTCGCCTCCCGCGCCGCGCCGGCTTTTAAAACCGGGAAGGCGTTCCGGCGATTGGCCTCCGGTGGCCCTAGGATCGTTCGAAACCACCGGGTGGCTACCACCCCCCTGGTCCGACACTTCAAGCGTGGTTACCACGTGGTTACACGCACTGGCGGGCCCCCCGGGAGGCCGCCCCGAGGCGGAATGGGGCTGGACCAGCAGAAAGCCAGGCTGAAGCAACCCAGGTTCCTGGTCAACGGCGACCTCTCGGCCGGCTCGCGCCGTGGCCGGGCCAGCCGGCCCCGAAACCCGATGATAACCACTCACTTACTGACGGACTTTAGCCTTTGCGTTCCGCCCCCGAAATCCGTTATGTTCAAGGGTCGCAACCGGCGCGGCTCCGTTCGCGCCGGGCGGGCGCGGGAACCTGTCCGACCCCGCCGCCTTCTCGACGGAATCGAGGCCGGAGAAGAATGGCTTCAATCCTCCACGTGGCGAAGCGAGTGACGCGTATCCTGCTCGGCCGGCAACCGGCGGCGCGCGGCCTCACGGTCTTTCCAGACGATGTTTTTCTGGTCTCCTACCCGCGGTCGGGCAACACCTGGACGCGGTTTTTGATCAGCAATCTTGCCTATCCGCTCGAGCCCACCACGTTTGCCAACCTCGAGTCGCGCATCCCGGAGATTTACGACGTGCCGGACCGCCTTTTGCGCCGTTTCCCCCGGCCGCGCATCATCAAGAGCCACGAGTGCTTTGACCCGCGCTATCCCAAAGTCATTTACCTGGTCCGAGACCCCCGCGACGTCGCCGTTTCCCACTATTACTTTAATGTGAAAAAGCGCAACGTGCCTGAGGGTTATCCGCTCAGCGACTACGTGGAACACTGGTTCCTGCGAGCGCGCACCTCGCCGCAACTGGGCACGTGGGGCGAGAACGTCCAAAGTTGGCTGGCTTGCCGGCAAGGCAGCCCCAACTTGTTAAGGGTACGATACGAAGACCTGCTGGAGGACACCGTGGGCGAGCTGGCCCGCATCGCTTCCTTTATGAATCTCGAACCCACGGTCGAAGACCTTTCCCGCGCGGTGGAGCTTTCAACGGCCGACGCCATGCGCGCCTGGGAACAGCGGCAGTCCGACCTCTGGCAGCAAACCCGCGGCACCCGGGCGGACATTCGTTTCGTGCGCGCGGCGCGTGCGGGAGTCTGGAGGTCTACGCTGTCGGCACCATCAGTGGCGCTGATCGAGGCCGCCTGGGGGCCGCTCATGCGCGATCTGGGCTATTCGCTCGCCACGGAAGCGGCCCCCGCCAGGTTGTCCCCTTCGGCTTCCTAGGCCCTGCCGGTCGCCAGGCTTTGCCAACCCCAGGGGTGCTCATCGCCCCGCGGTTTCTGCTATACTATGCGCCGATTCCGACCAAGTGGCGCATTCGATGGCTGCAACTGCATACTTGATCGTCCGCGATCCCACCGGCAACGAGCGCGAGGTGGAGATTTCCGGCTCCCCGTTTACGCTCGGGCGCCAGGGGGATAATGACCTGGTGCTGCTGGACAACCGCATCTCCCGCCGCCACGCCCGCATCCTGCGCAGCGACAACAACAGCTACGTGATTGAAGACGCGCAGAGCCGCCATGGCACGTTTGTGAACGGCGAGCGGATCATCACCGCGCCGCTTCGGCCCGGCGACGAGATCAGCCTGGGCGTTTCGGATGCCTACCGCCTGACCTTCGTCGTGCAACCGGCGGCGCTTCCCAATCTGCTGGAAGAGATCGGGCGGGCGGCCTCGAGCCCGGCGCCGCAGCTCCATCACCTGAGCCTGCTGCTGCAAGTGGCTCAGGCCCTGCACCGCGCCCCGGCCCTGGAAGAGGTTCTGACCACGGTCGTCGATTCCGCTTTGCAACTGGCCGACGCCGAGCGCGCCTTGTTGTTTCTGACCGATGACAGCGGGCAGCTCCGCCTGCGCCTGGCCCGTCACCGCCAGGGCGTGTCGCTGGCGATCGATCAGGTGGATTACTCGCAGGCGGTGGTGGAGCGCGTCGTCCGCTTCCGCCACGAAGAGCTGGTGCTGGAGGACGAGCTCACCGGCCGCCCGGCTCAAGAGACCGGCATCATGCCGGCCAAGGTTCGCGGGGTGGTCGCCGTGCCGCTGCTGAAGCTTCCGGTCACCGAAGCGAGCTCCGGGGAGACCGCCCGCCAAGCCGCGCCGCAGTTGCTCGGCGTGTTGTACTTGGACACCAAGATACACCCGTCATCGGTCACGGGCCTGGATCGGGAAGTGCTGCAAACGCTCGCCGTCGAGAGCGCGACCATCGTCGAAAATGCGCGCCTGCTCCGCCGCGCCCGCGAGCAGGAGCGCACCCAGCACGAATTGGCCCTGGCCCGCAGCATTCAGCAACGCCTGTTGCCCCGCCAACTGCCCGAGACCGATTACTTCGACATGCATGCCCTCACCATGCCCAGCCAAGCCGTGGGCGGCGACTATTACGACGTCATTCCTTTGCCGGGAAAGCGCTACGGCCTGACGGTGGCGGATGTTTCCGGCAAGGGCCTGGGGGCGGCCATGATGTCGATGACCCTGCAGGGAGCTTTTACGGCCGTCGCCGCGGCCGATCCCCACCTCGAGGACCTCTTCGGGCGGGTGAACGAGTTCCTGTGCGAGCGCACGCCCCCGGAGATGTACGCGACGTTGTTTTACGGGGTGCTGGACCCGGCCGGCGAGTTTCAGTACGTGAACGCCGGCCACCCTGCGCCCCTCGTCGTGCGGGCCAGCGGCGAGGCTACCCTGCTCGAATCGTCGAGTTTCCCGCTCGGCTTGTTCCCCCGCGCCCCGTTTCATGTGGACAGCATCCGCCTCACGGCCGGCGATCAGCTTGTCATCTTCTCCGACGGCGTCACCGAGGCCGAGAACACCGCCCGCGAGTTTTTTGGGGAGACACGGCTGAAGCAACTGCTCGCCAACTGCGCGGGCTCGACCGCGCAGCAGGTCTGCTCCCGCTTGGTCGCTGCGGTGCAAGATTTCGCCGGACTCGCGCCCCAAGCCGATGACCTGACGGTCACCGTTGTGCGCTTCGGGGTGCAGGAGTCCCATCGCACCCCGGTGACGGCGGGCCGGCACCGCAGCGAACCGTCCGAACAAGCTTACCGGCTGTAGCCTCCAGGCCGTTGGAACCCCCGGTGTCTCCCCAACGCGATCCCCGGGTCGCGGGTCCATTTCTCCCGCCGTGTTTGGCTGAACTTGATTCCGGTTCGGATCGGGGCAGATCAGCGGCCAGGATGGTGCGCGGGTCGGCTTGGGCCGGCGGGGAGGGGGTATGGGATCGTTAAGTGATTTGTGGGTATTGACATTATAGTAATAGAATGGCAAGCTGGTCCTGACCGGGTCAGCTTTTCTCTTTCCGGAGCCGGATGAGCCCCTGCCTCCGGCGGCCCGGAGTCGTGAGGTTGCGATCATGAACGGAACCGCAGACGGCGCCGCGAACGAGCTGGATCGGCCCCACCGTCCCGGAGCATTGCCGGCCGGTGCCTTTTCCCGTCCTCGGCTAAAGCGTCCCAGTCCGGCGGCGCCCGACCGCCATCGCCTCCTGTTCGAGCACAACATCGCGGGCACTTTCCGAGCCACGCTCGACGGCCGACTGGTCGACTGCAACCGCGCTTTTGCCCGTCTGCTCGGGTATGACTCGCCGGCGGAAGTTTTGGCGAGCCCGCAGGCGGTGGGGCCGCTTCCTTCCGATCGCGGCCGGTTCCTGGCTCGCCTGCTGCGGCAGGGTTCTCTGAACGAGTTGAAAGTGGCGTGGCGGCGCAAAGACGGGAGCCGCATTCTGTTGGTGGAAAACGTCGTGTTGGTGGGGGCGGATGGCGCGCCCGGCGAGATCGAAGGCACCGTGACGGAGTCTCTCGCGCCTCGAGCCCGTGCCCGTGACGGCGGCCTGCTGGCGCGGGGCGTCATCCACGACGTCAACAATCTGTTAACAGCGGTGGTGGGCGATTGCGAGCTGCTGGCCCATCAGTGCCATGGGGACGCCGAGATGGAAAAACTCCTGGAGGGCGCGCGAGCGGCCGGAGCCTGGGCCGCCACCCTGGCCAGCCGCCTATTGGACGGCGCCACACCGGACGAGTCGTCCCGGATTCTCGACCTGAATCAACTCGTCGCCGTCCTCGAGCCGACGCTCCGCAAGATGGTGGGAGAGCGCGTCGCCCTGACCACCTCGCTCGATCCGGAGCCGGTGTGGGTGCGAGCCGACGCGGCTCCGCTGGGGGGCGCGATTCTGAACCTCGTCCTCAATGCCCGCGACGCCATGCCGGACGGTGGGCGCTTAACCATCCAGATCTCGCGCGTGCCCGCCGAAATCGCCGGAACGGCGGCTTCCCAGGCTCCCTCCGCCCCGGGCCCTTATGCCGTGCTCACCGTCCAGGACAGCGGAGAAGGCATGGACAGCCGGACACAGGCCCGGATCTTCGAGCCCGGCTTCACCACCCGGCGGCGCGGCAAGGGACTGGGCCTGGCCATGGTGCGCGAAGCCGTCGAGCGCGGCGGGGGGCGAATTGAGGTCGAAAGCTGTCCGGGTGCGGGCTCGACGTTCCGCCTCTGGTTTCCCGCCGTCCCGGCCGGTCCGGCCGGCTCTCGCCGCCACGGGAAGATTCCGCGCGCGCGGCATCCGGCCACGGTGCTGGTGGTCGAAGACGAGGAGATGGTTCGGGACGTGGTGCGGAAGGCCCTCGAAGCGGCGGGGCACCGGGTCCTAGCAGCCCGGGACGCCGCCGAAGCTTCGGCTCTGGCCCGCGAGCGGGGCGCCTTGATCGATCTGCTCCTGACGGACGTCACCCTGCCTCAGGTGAGCGGGAGGGAGCTGGCGGCCAGCTTGCGGGCGTTCCAACCCGCTCTGAAGGTCCTGTTCATGTCGGGCGACACGCACCGCATGCCCTCTCCGGCCGGCGCCGCCGATTCTGACTTCATCGCTAAACCATTCAAGCCTCGCACGCTGGTCGACAAGGTCGAACGCCTGTTGGGAACCGGGCTCTAAAGGCTCGCGGCCCCGCGGCGCGCTCTCGCCGCCCTGCCTGTGCGTGGCACCCAGCCAGGCCGGTAACCCCATACGGGTTGACATCGCCGGCCCAATCCCGTTATACACTGGTTCGCCCGGAGCGCCTCGTCGCCGGCGGGGAAGTTGGGGAGAATCGCGATGGTCATCCCGGCAGCGGCGGGCAACGATCAATCATGAGCTCGGCGCGCCTCTATGACGTGATTGTGGTCGGCTCAGGCGCCGCCGGCGGCATCGCCGCCTACCGGCTGGCCACCGCGGGCCTTGACGTCCTGTGCCTCGAAGCCGGCCGGATGATTGATCCGGCTACCGACTTCTATACCCACAAGTTCCCCTACGAGTGGCCCTTCCGCGGCCAGGGCCAACCGGGGCGTTACGGCCACTTGCCGCAGGGTATGGAATGGAAGATCAAGGAGTGGACCGACCATCTTTATACGATCCCCGATGAAGACCCTTACGCGCTGGCGCCAGGAGCCAAGTTTACCTGGACGCGCCTGCGCGCCGTGGGCGGCCGGACGAACCTGTGGGGTCGCGGCTGCGACCGCTTCGGGCCGCTGGATTTCAAGCCCAAGAGCCTCCAGGATGGCTGGGGCGAGGACTGGCCGATCAGCTATGAGGACGTCGAGCCCTATTACGATCGCGTCGAGCGGTTGATCGGGGTGGCGGGCGGCTCGGAAGGCGTTTACAACACGCCGTCGGGCCGGCACCTGCTGCCCCCGTTCCGCCCGCGCTGCGGCGAGATGCTGATTAAAAAGGGCGCGGCGAAGCTCGGCATCCCGGTGCTGCCCAAGCCGCTGGCTGTGCTCAGCCGACCTTATGATGGACGCCCGGCGTGCCACTACTGCGGAGCCTGCAACTGGGGCTGCGACGTCCGGGCCCGCCACAGCACCCTCGATGTGCTGATCCCCAAGCTGGCCGGACGGCGCAATTTCACGCTGCGGCCCGATTCGGTCGTCCACACCGTCCTGATGGATCGCCACACGGGCAAGGCGCGGGGCGTCACCTACATCGACGCCCACAGCCGGCTCGAGTACGAAGCGCAGGGCCGGGCCGTGGTGCTGGCCGCTTCAATGATTGAGTCCATCCGCATCCTTTTCAACTCCCGCGACCGCGATGATCCGGACGGGCTCGCCAATTCGAGCGGCACGCTGGGCCGCTACCTGATGGAGCACGTGGCCTTCAACAGCATCCCCGGATTCTTTCCTCAACTCGCCGGGCGCCCCACGACCAACGATGACGGCCCGGGGGAAGCCTGCCTCTACATTCCCCGCTACCATTACGGAGAGCGCGGCCAGAAGAAGTACCTGCGGGGCTGGCGCTTCGACTTTTACACCGGCTGCGGCATGGGCCCGGGGCCGGGCGCCGAGCTGCCCGGCTTCGGATCCAGCTACAAGAGGAAGATCAAGGAGCTCTATCCGGCGGCGGTTGAAATCGGCGGTTACGGCGAAGGTCTGCCCTTCGAGTGGAATTACGTGGAGATCGATCCCGGCGGATTGCGCGACCGCTTCGGCATCCCCCAGGTTCGCTTCCACACCAGCGCCGAATACGAGCACGCGCTGGCCATCCAGGCCGAGATGTACGACCAGATGGAAGCCATCCTGAAGGCCTCGGGCGCCGAAATTCTGCCTTACCGGCGCGTGCCGCCGTATCCGCTGGGCAGCGTGACGCACGAAGCGGGAGGCGCCCGCATGGGCGACGATCCCCGCCGCTCGGTGCTCGACCGGTGGAATCGCTGCCACGACGTCAAGAACCTGCTGGTGGTCGATGCCGCCTGCTTCGTGAGCCATCCGGAAAAGCAGATCACCCATACGATTATGGCGCTCGCCGACCGGGCCAGCGATCACCTGGTGGAGGCCTTTCGTCGCGGCGAGGTGTGAGGAATCCCATGGCGGAATCCGTCATCGGAAGACGGCGAAGTTTCAAGTACCTGGCCCTGTTGGCCTCGACCGCAGCGGGGCGGGATTTTCTTTCCGGGTGGCTGCCGGCCGCACCAGCCTCCCGCGAAGCAGCGGCGATGCCGGGCCTGGCCTCCCGAGCGCCCTACAGCCTGCGGTTCTTCCGGACGGAAGAATTTCGCGCCGTCGAGGCCCTCACCGAACTGGTGATCCCGACGGATGAGACGCCCGGGGCCAAGGAAGCCCGGGTGGCGGAATATATCGATTTCGTGGTGGCGGCTGCCGCTGAATTCGAGCCCGAACTGCAGAAGGAATGGGCGGATGGCCTTGCGCTTCTGGACCGGTTGAGCCGCCAGCAGCACGCCCGGCCGTTCCCCGAACTGGCACGCCGCGAACAGGAGGAGTTGCTCAACGCGATGAGCGCTCCCGAGCGCGATCCGCAGGCGCGCCATCCCGGTTACGCCTTCTATCGGCGGGTGAAAGAGATGACCGTGGAGGGATTCTATTCCTCGCGGGTAGGCTTGTTGGACGTGCTCGGGTACAAGGGCTTGACCTTCTTGAGCGAGTTCCCCGGCTGTACCCATCCGGAGCATCAGGCTTGAACCAACCGCCGGGCACTCCGGCGGCAGGAGGGTGTCATGTTACGACGGCTTGGCGGAATTCTGGTACCGATCCTGCTGCTCGCCTCCGCCGCCTCCGGCGCGGACCTGAAGGCGGGCGTGGCCAAGGTTGACATCACCCCGCCGCCCGGACTCCCCATGTGGGGATACTTCGACCGCCGGAAGCCCTCCGAAGGCACGCTCGACCCGCTTTACGCGCGCATCCTGGTGCTCGAGACGGATCAGACCCGTTTCGCGCTGGTCACCCTCGATCTGGGACGCCCGTTCGGACCGTCCTCGATCGACCGCATCCGCGAGGCGGCGCAAAAATCTAGCGGCATCTCCCACCTGCTGATCACCGCCTCCCACACCCACGCGGGGCCGGTGATCCTGGATGAGTACCCGCCCGGCCAGACACCGGCCTGGCAAACCGCAGCGGAGGAAAAAATCGAAAAGGCGATTGAGGAAGCGCATACGCGGGCCCAGCCGGCCCGGCTCGGCACCGGCTACGGCGTCGCCTACATCGGCTACAACCGCATTCGCGTCAATCCCGACGGCTCGGTGACGATGTTCTGGACGAACCCGACCCAGGTGCCCACCGCGCCCGTCGATCCCACCGTCGCCGTGCTGCGGGTCGACACGGCCGAGGGCCGGCCCCTGGCCGTTCTGGTGAATTACGCCTGTCACGCCGTCATCTTCGGGCCCGACAATCTCCAGTACTCGGCCGACTTTCCGGGCGTCATGACCCGGACGGTGGAGGAGGCTTTTCAGAAGGCCGGCCGGGGAGAGCCGCTGTGCTTTTTCCTGCAGGGTGCCCCGGGCGACATCAATCCCTACAACGCCACCACGCCGATGAAGGAGGACGCCATCAAGTATCGCGACTGGACGGGCGAGACCCTGGGCAACGCGGCGACCCGCGTGGCCGCAGACATCCACCCGACGGCCGACCCGGCACCCAGCCTCCAGATCGACGAGGATCGGCTACCGTTCCGCCTGCGCTGGGACCCGGCCAAGCTCCGCGAGGGATTGCTCCGCTCGTATGGAGCCGATATCTTCAAAAACTTCGCTCCCGCCATCCGCCCCGAGTACCAACTGCCGGTCACCACCGTTCTGCTCAACCGCCGGATCGCGTTGATGACCATGCCCGGCGAGCCGTTCGTCGAGTTTCAAATGAGCTGGCGGGCCCGCTGCCCGGTGCCGGACGCTTTCTTTCTCGGGTACGCCGGCGGGTATTACGGCTATTTCCCCACCCTGCTGGCCGCCACGCGCGGCGGTTATGGGGCGGCCAGCGCCACGACGTGGGTCGAGGTGGGGGCCGGCGAGCGGATGGTGGATCACGCTCTGGTGCGCGTCTACGAGATGCTGGGCCGCCTCAGCGATGAACCGGAAGACCTGCGCAAGCCGCAGTAAACAACCTCACAAACCCTTCGAGCGCAGAAACTCGCTCGCCACCCGGCGCACGTCGCGATGCTCGCCGTCAACCGCGTAATTCAGCCGGCGCATGTCAGCGTCGGAGATGAGGCCGGCCAAATCGTTCAGGGCGGCCAGCACCGCCGGATGCCGGGCAATGGCGTCGCCGCGCACGATGGGAACGGCTTCATAGGGGGGAAAGTAGTGGCGATCATCTTCGAGCAGGACCAAGTCGCGCGCCGCCAGCAGGCCGTCCGTGGAATTGCCGGCGACGAGATCGACTTGGTGATCGAGCAGGGCCCGGTAGAGCAGGCCGAGGTCCATGATGCGGGGCGGGCTCGCGAAGCTTAACCCGTATGTTTTCACCAGCCCCTGGTAACCGTCGGGCCGCTCCATGAATTCGTAGCCAAACCCGGGGCGCCAACGGCGGGCGACGGGCACGGCCTGGGAAATCGTCCGCAGGTGCAGCCGCCGCGCATCGCCGCCGCGAATGACGATCGCAAAGGTGTTGTTAAAGCCGAGCGGCGGCCCCACTTCCAGGTGAAACCGCCGGGCGTATTCCGATTTCACCCGGGCGTAAACCTCCGCCGGGGAGCCGCGCGGCGGCTCTTTGAGAATGGCGGTCAGGGCCGTGCCCGTATACTCCACGTAGACGTCGATGCGACCAGCCAGGATGGCCTGGTGGCACAGATACGTGCCCGCCAGATAAAAGCGCCGCTCGACCGGCAGATGAATCCGCGCTTCGAGATGCTGGGCGAGCAGCTCCCCCAGGATGGCCTGCTCGGTGAAATTCTTGGAGCCCACGACAAGGCGGTCGCGGCGGGACGGCCCGCAAGCGGCGGCCAACAGAAGCCAGAGGACGACGGCGCGGCGGCGGAGGCGAGCCGGCCAACCTCTGGCGGGCCGCGCTGGGGAGAGCACGCTCATGACGAAGGCCCCGGGTAGCAACCCCGGCTAGGATGCCGGGCGCAACCGCCGCTCGACGGCTCCGAACAGAAAGTCCGCCAGCAGAGCCAGCAGAGCCGCCGGCACGGCGCCGGCCAGGATTACCGTGTTATTAACCATCGAAAGGCCGCGGAAGATGAACTCTCCCAGCCCTCACGCCCCGATCGCCGCGGCGATCGTGGCCACCCCGACCGAGGTCACGGTGGCGACACGAATGCCGGCCATGATCACTCCGGTGGCCAGGGGCAACTGCACCTGCCAGAGCAGTTGCGCATCAGTCATTCCCATGCCCCGCCCCGCTTCCACCACCGCCCGATCCACTCCGCTGATTCCCGCCGCCGTGTTGCGAATGATCGGCAGCAGAGCGTAAACCGTGAGGGCGAGGATGGCGAGGCGGCCGGCGCTTTCGCCGATCCAGGGGACCGGCATCAGCAGGCCGAACAGCGCGAGGCTGGGAATGGTCTGGGCGATATTGGCCCCGCCCAGGACAGGCTTGTTGAGCCCGGGGCGCCGGGTCAGCAGTACGCCCAGCGGAACTCCGATGGCGGCGGCCAGAAGTGTTGAGACGCCGACCAGCCACAGGTGTTCCCAGGTCAGCTCGAGCACCTCGGCCCGGTGGGTGAGGAAAAATTGAGCGAGATCGCGCAGTAGGGAGATCATGGCGTGTCCTCATCTGCCGCCGGCCAGCCGCCGGCGTGAAAAGCGGCGAGATAGCGCCTGACGAGAGGGTGGGAGGATCGCAGGAACTCCGCCGGCGTATAGACGCCGGCCAGCCGCCCGCCCTCCAAAAGTCCGATGCGCGTGGCCAGAAACAGGGCTTCGCGCAGGTCATGGGTCACGAAGACCACCGTCTTGGCCAGGCGCTGCTGAAGGCCTCGAAACTCCCGCTGCAGCTCCGCTCGAGTCATGGGATCCAAGGCTCCGAAGGGCTCGTCCATCAGCAAAATCGGCGGATCGCCGGCCAAGGCGCGGGCCACACCCACGCGCTGCCGCTGCCCCCCGGACAACTCGCGGGGATAACGCGAGGCGAGCGCCGGCTCCAGCCCGACCAGACGGAGCAACTCGTCGACGCGCTCCTGAATTCTGGCGGGTGGCCAGGACTCGAGACGGGGCACCAATCCGACGTTCTGGGCCACGGTAAAATGAGAAAACAGCCCAACCTCCTGGATGACATAACCGATGGCGCGACGCAGGCGGATCGGGTCCCAGGCCAGCGTGGACCGGCCGAAGACCAAGACCTGGCCGCTGGTGGGCTCGAGGAGCCGGTTGACCAGTTTCAGCGTGGTCGTCTTGCCCGAACCGCTGCGGCCGAGCAACACCAGCGTCTCGCCCGGCCGGACGGCAAGGTTCAGATCATGAAGAAGGACCGGGCCGCCGCTTGGGCCATAGGCGACGCCGCGAAACTCGATGAGGCTCGAATCGCTAGCCGTCTCTGGCATGGAGCCACCCCGGGGCACTCGACGGCGCCATATCCGGCCGTTCCTCTCCCGAGCCTGCCACTCTTGCCCGCGCGATCCGGGCTCCCATGCGGTTCGAGAGGATAGCGGGCGAGCCCCCTCGAGAGGGGGGCCGGCCGGAAGGCGGCCGCGGCGCTAACGTTCGAGGAAGGCGGCGATGATCGCCGCCAGGTGCGGCTCCTCGCAGCCGAAGCTCAAGTGCCCGCAATCGGAATCGAGTTCCACCGCCG
Organism: Acidobacteriota bacterium; assembly: GCA_902812365.1. Taxonomy (GTDB): domain Bacteria; phylum Acidobacteriota; class Terriglobia; order UBA7540; family UBA7540; genus CADDZC01. Next base: position 27,377 of record CADDZC010000046.1, read on the forward strand.
GCACTCCGAGCAGCCGGGCAAAGCTCATCGCCGGCCCCGGGTTCACCATGTGATCCTGAACGGCCACGACCGGCAACACCTTGGCGCGCACGGCCGCCGCCGCCTTCTCCATGGAGCCGCCGAAGGGGGCCGAGACATCGTTGGCCATCATGGCCTGCAACTGCCGGATCCAGTTGTTGGCGTCGAAGCTCTTCATCGCGTCTTGTTCGGTCTTGGAAAGAAACGCCGAAAACGCCTCGCGGGTCGTGTGCGCGGCGACGTAATGGGGCGTGGTGAGGGCAAGCTGGTGAATGTCGGCCACGGTGCGCATGCCGGGCGCGGGCACCGAGGCGTACTCGCCGCCCCTCCAGGCCGGGTCGGTCTCGATGGCGCGTTCTTCGGCCGTCCACAGCAGAAGATCGTACGAAGTCAGCCGTGGCGACCCGACAATCGGGACGGCTTTGTCCATGAACTCGGGATAGGAGACCATCCATTGGAAGGTTTGCATGCCGCCCATGGAAATACCCATGACCGCCCGGACGTGGTCCAGGTGGAGCACCTGGGTGGCCAAGGCGTGCTCGGCGTTAACCATGTCGCGAATGGTGAAGCGCGGGAAACGCATGCGGGGCTGCTCCGGACTGTTCGAGGGCGATGACGACACGCCGTCGCCGAGGGCGTCGATCAGCACCACATAGTACGCGGACGAATCCACCAGCTTGCCGGACCCCACCTCGCTGAGCAGCGATTCCGTGGTGCCGGTAAACCAGGTCGGAAACAGGATGGCGTTGGAACGGGCAGGGTTGAGCGTGCCGAGCGTCCGGTATCCGAGCTTGCAATCGCGGATGACTTGGCCGCTTTCCAGCCTGAAGTCGCCGAGCGAGGCGAGCCGCTGCTCCTGAGCCGCCAGCGCGCCGGCGAGCAACGCCGTGGCGAGCGCCGCCAACGTCAACCGCTTCATCACCATAATTCCTCCGGCCGCTGCGAAGTCTTCCCCGAACCCGTTCAACCTCTGCCCCCGGAGTCTATGCGGATCGCCCCCAAGCGCCGCGGTCAGACGCCCCGCTCCCGGCAGCACCTCTCACGGCCGGACGCCCGGAACCTTGACCCGCACGCGATAAAGGCTGGTGCTGGCGGTAATGTACAGGCTCTTGGCGTCGGCATCGCCCCAATTGCAGTTCGCCATCCGTTCGGGCAATTTAATCGTTCCCAGGTGCCGACCGGCGGGCGAAAAAATCCACACGCCCCCCGGACCGGCACCGTAGAGGTTGCCCTTCCGGTCCACCTTGATGCCGTCCGGCCCTCCTTCGGCGGTGTCGGAAGTGGCATCAAAGAAAACCTGGCCATTGACCACGGTTCCGTCGCGCTTCACATCGTAGCGCATCCAAACCTTGTGTTGGGGGTCGGAAACGGCAATGTACAGGTATTTCTCATCGGGTGAAAAGGCGATCCCGTTGGGACGCGTGAGGTCTCGAATCAGCAAGTCGAGCTTCTGCGGGTCGGGGGGAGCACCGGCCGGGTGGCGAACGGCGTCGCGGAGGCGGAAGACGCCGTTAAAGGGCAGCTCCTTCTTCGGGTCGTCGTCTCCTTGAGTTTCCAGGCCATAGGGCGGGTCGGTGAAATAAAGCGAGCCGTCGGATTTGTAAACCAAGTCGTTGGGACTGTTCAGCCGCCGGCCGTGATAACGGTCGGCCAGGACGGTCAGGCGGGCGCCCGGGGCCAGCGATTCGAGCCGCCAAACGTTGCGGCGCGCGTGACCGGCCACCGTGAGCCGCCCCAGTCGGTCCAGGGTCATGCCGTTCGACCCTGGCTCGGGACCCTTGAACGGCTCGCGGCCCGTGTAGCCGCTCGGCTGCATGAAGACGGTTAGCGAGCCCGCGGGAGTCCACTTCAGGATCCGATTATTGGGGATATCAGCAAACAGCAGATAGCCCTGGTGAATCCACACCGGGCCTTCCGTCCATTTGCAATCATCGGCGAGCTTCTCAACTCTGGCGTTCGGCGACAGGATGGCATCCAGCCCGGGGTCGAGCTTCACGATCTCGCCCACCTCGGCGTCTGGCGGGCTGGCGCCGAGCCGGCCCGCCGCAAGCGCGAACCCGATCGCCGCCAGCGCCAGCGCTCCGATGGCCGCGCTCCGTTTCAAGCTGATGAATGACTTCATGACGGCTGTTTCCTCCCCGCCAACCTGCGCCTTGGGGCAATCTTCCGCGGGGGCGGTTCCTCGCCCACCGCGCTCGGCTCACGATTAGTACGGCGCAAGGCGGCACGTGTCAAGCAGATTTTCATTATGGCCGGCCCCGAAAACCGATTGACGCCGGCGCCAGCTCGCTTACAATGCTTCTGGTAAAAGGAGATGGTGGTGATGAGTCGCAGAGCGGTGATGTTGGGGGTTTTGGCGGCGGGGCTGGCTTCTCAGTCGCTGGTTGCCGTCGCCGGCGACCTTCCCGCAGAGGCTCGCCTGAAAGGCGCGTTTCGCCGCGCGCCCGAGAACGGCTGGACGTACGTGCACCTGGAAGGCTCGCCGAGTGAAATCGGCTTCCAAAACGGTTATCTGCTCGCGCCCGAGATCGCCGATCTGCAGAAGGTCTTTGCCCTCGAACTCCAGCACGATAATCACAAAGACTGGAGGTTTTTCCGTGACGCGGCTCGGAACATGATGTGGCCGCACATCGAGCCTCAGTACCGGCAGGAACTGCAAGGCATCGCCGACGGACTGCGGGCCCGCGGCGTCAAGCTCGACCTGTGGGACGTGGTCGCCCTGAACGCCGACCTCGAGTGGGGCTACTATGTGGCCTACTATGACAAGCTGCGCAGCGTGAAGCCGCCGGCCAGCTCGGCCGCCCCCGACCATTGCAGCGCCTTCGTCGCCACGGGTCATTACACCCGCGACGGCCGAGTGGTGATGGCCCATAACGCTTGGACCTCCTACCTGGACGGCTCCCGTTGGACGATCATTTATGATATCGCCCCGGCGCAGGGCTACCACATCCTGATGGACGGCCTGCCCGGCTTAATCCACAGCGCCGACGACTTCGGCATCAATTCCGCCGGCATCCTGATTACCGAAACCACCATTGCCGCCTTTCACGGTTACGACCCGAACGGCGTTCCGGAATTCGTTCGCGCCCGCAAGGCCATGCAATATTCCGCCTCGATCGACGACTTCGCGCACCTCATGCAAGAGGGTAACAACGGCGGCTACGCCAATGACTGGCTGGTGGCCGATCGCAAAACCAACGAAATCGCCAGCCTCGAGCTGGGTTTGAAACACGTCACGCTGGCCCGCACTAAGGACGGCTATTTTGTGAGCGCCAACTTTCCCATCAATCCCCAGCTGATGCGCGAAGAGACCAACTTCAATCCCAATGACGCGGGCAACAGCGAGGTCTGCCGCCATCGGCGGTGGGAGCAGCTGATGGCCGAATACAAGGGCAAGATTGACGTGGAGGCCGCCAAGCGGTTCCTGGCCGACCACTACGACACTTACAGCGGAAAGACCGAGGCGAGCGAGCGCACGCTGTGCGGCCATGTGGAACTTTCGCCGCGCGGCATGCCGACCTGGGCGCCGCCCTACAGCCCCAACGGTGCCGTACAGAATAAAGTCGCGGACGCGGCGCTGGCCGAACGAATGTCCTTCCAGGCGGCTGCCGGCCATGCCTGCGGCATGGATTTTCTGGCCGCCGAGCATCTCCGCGCCCACCCGCAATTTGACTGGATGAAGCCGTTGCTGCGCGACCTGAAGGCCTATCCGTGGACGACGTTTACAGCCACCCTGGCGCGCCCGTCGGCCGCCACCGCTTCGCCGGCAGACGCAGAAAGCCGCGCCGCCGATCCGGCCGATCAACTCCGGCACCACCACCCGGCAGGAAGGTGAAGCCGTCGCCCGTCGGGCGCGACCGGCACCGAGCCGTTCCGATGCCCATTTACCAAGCCGTGGTTCTGGCGATCGTCCAAGGTCTCACCGAATTTTTGCCTGTGTCGAGCACCGCCCACCTGGTTCTGTTCCCGTGGCTCGCTCATTGGAACGATCCCGGGCTCACGTTTGACGTCGCGCTCCACGCCGGCACCCTCGTCGCCGTGCTGCTGTACTTCTGGCGGATGTGGCTCGATATGCTCGCCGCCCTCCTCCGCCGCGACGCCGATCCGGCCGCCGCCGAGAAACGGCGGCTTTTTTACTCGCTCCTGCTCGCCACCATCCCCGCCGGTGTGGCAGGCCTTCTCTTCGAAAAGCAGGCGGAAGCGGAATTCCGCACTCCCGTCGTAATCGGGGTGGCGCTGATCGCGGTCGCTGTCTTTATGTGGGCGGGGGAGCACGCAGGTCGGCGCGACGAAGATTTGAGCCGCGTCACCCTGCTCGACTCAGTCTGGGTCGGTATTTCCCAGGCCTTGGCCGTCATTCCCGGCGTATCGCGCTCGGGCATCACGATGAGCTCGGGGCTGCTCCGGGGTATGAACCGCGAAACCGCCGCCCGCTTTTCCTTCCTGCTCTCCACACCTATCATTGCCGGCGCGGTGCTGAAAAAGGGGCTCGAAATCCGCCACGAAGGGCTGCCCGCCGACATGCGGCTGCCCTTTATCCTGGGCATCATCGTGTCGGGTCTGGTGGGTTACGCGGTGATTGCCTGGCTGATCCGGTATCTGGAGCGCCGCACGTTCAGAGTTTTCATCGTTTACCGGCTGGCGCTCGGCGTGATAGTATTAGCCCTGGGATGGGGAGGGCATCGCGGCTAGAACCCTAGGGAGCAGCGAATCGGGAGCCGGCGCCGGGGCCGCCCGGCCAGCGGACTCTAGATTCGCGGCTCGCGGGCAAGTTTGAGCATGGCAAGCGATTCCTCATCCCCGTCGGCGCGAGGCCGCCAAGCCTCCCGGCTGCTCGACGAACGCCGCCGTTCCGAACTGCTCGGGTTTCTGCTGGGCACTCTGGGCCTCCTCGTCCTGCTCGCTCTCGTCTCGTATCGGCCAACCGACCCTTCGTTGGACACTTTTTCCACGACGCCGGCTCGGGTTCATAACTGGATTGGTCCGGCCGGCTCTTACGCGGCCGATGTGCTGCTCCAGGGACTGGGCTGGACGGCCATCCTCGTCCCCATCGCGATGTTCGTGGCCGGGATTCGCCTGCTGCTCGTGCGGCCGTTTCACTCCCCCGGAGCCAAACTGGTGGGCCTGATAGCGCTCACCGGCTCCCTGGCATCGCTGCTCGAACTGTTTCCCTACACCCCGGCGGTGGGCGGTGTGGTTCACGGCAGCGGCCTGGCGGGCTACGTTTTGGCGGCCGGTCTCGTGAAGGTGTTCAATCCCACCGGAGCCGCCATCGTGGCGGGGGCTGCCTTGCTCGCCTCCTTGTTTCTGGTCACTCGCTTCTCGTTTTCCTCCGCCACCCAGTTCATGAAGCGCCGCCTGAGCTTTTTCAAGGCTATCGCGGCTCGCTGGCGCGACTGGCGCGGCGCCCGCGAGCGCGCCAGACTGAAGAGGAAACTCGAGCGCCAGCGCGCCTTGGGCAAGCAGCCGATCATCGTCGAACCCGCCTCCCGCCGCCCCCCGGGCGCGGCGGCGAACCGGGAAGCGGCCCCGCCGCCGGCGCTCGAGG
>CADDZC010000047.1 GCA_902812365.1 Acidobacteriota bacterium
TTCCGCCGCCGACCGCGCCACGGCGGCGGAAAGTCCGGCGGCGCGGCGCGCCGGCACCACCACGCCGTGCGCCCCCGAAGCCACCGTCGAGCGCACGATGGCGCCCAGATTGGCCGGGTCTTCGACGCCGTCGAGCACGACGAGCAGGGGAGCGGCGGCGGAGCGCCAGATGGCGTCCAGATCATCGTAGGCTTTGGCGGAGCAGACCGCCACCACGTTTTGGTGGCGCGGCGTGCCCGCCGCCCGCTCGAGGGCCGGGGCGGGAGCGAAGCGGACGGAGATTCCTTGCTGGCGGCACCGCTCGATGATCTCTTGCACCCGCCGGCTGCGATGCCCTTCGCCGACCAGCACGTAGTCGACGGGGCGCGATCTCAGGGCCTCCTCAACGGCGTGGATTCCATAAAGCGCTTCGGCGGCGGATCGCTGGACCATGAAGGCTCGGAGTCGTCATCTCCCCCGGCGGCGAGCCAGAGCATTATACATGCGCTGGCCCCGCCGGCGCACCCCGAGTCTCAGCCGGCGGCCGCGGGCCGCTTTCTCTTAGCAGTGGGCCAGCAAGTGCACCGACAAGGTTAGGTACCGCTTCAGGTAGCTCGTGATCAGGAAGTGCTCGAGGACGTGGTGGCGGCCCTGCTGGCCGAGCCGCTGCGCGATGTCCGGGTGAGAGAGCAGGAACCGAATTTGATAGGCGGTGCCCTCGACCGAGTGGGCGAGCAGCCCGGTGTGTTTGTGGATCACTTGGGCGGGAATGCCGCCCACGGCCGACGCCACGACCGGCTTGCCCTTCCACAACGCCTCGGTGACGGTTAATCCGAAGCCCTCGCGCAAGCTTTTCTGGATCACCACCGTCGCGGCGCGCTGCAGGGCGTTGATCTCGAGGGGGCTCCAGGGGGGAAGCTCGAGGACGTGAATGTCCGGGTCGTCTCCGGCGGCCGCCCGGACTTCTTCGAGCACGGCGCTGCCCTCCGGATCGTCGGTCGCGCTTCCCCCCGCCAGCACCAGCTGGCAATCGAAGTATTTTTTGACGATGCGGTAGGCGCGGATCACGCCCACCGGATCCTTCCAGCGGTCGAAGCGCGAAATCTGCGCCAGAATCGGCCGCGACGGGTCAATGCCGTAGCGCTCGAGCACTTGCCGGATAAACTCCGGCTCCAGCTCGCGGTTCTTCTCGGCGAGCGGATCGATCGACGGGTAGAAGAGGTACTGCGGGATGGGAAGCTGGCGGCTGAAGTCCGGTGACGAAAAAATGGCCCCGTCATAGCGGAGCACGTAGGTCTCCAAAAACTTCCAGACGGTCGGGTTGGGCCGCGACAGGTCGATGTGGCAGCGCCAGATCCAGTGGCCGGAATGATTACTGCGGGCGTTGATCAGCGCCACCGGCTGCGGGTCATGGATCACCGTGACGGCCGCGTCGAAGCGGAGCCGGGCGCGATTCTGCTCGTTGTAGGCGAGGAAGATTTCAAAGTCCTCGGGCTTGCCCTGGTAGGGGCCCCCTTGCAGGGCGTTATGGAAGGATTTGGTGATTTCAAAAAAGTCCAGACCGCCGGTGATGACGTCCCAGCGGATGGTCACGCCCAGGTCGCGGGCCAGGGGGACGAGCCGGTTGAGGATTTCGGCCACGCCGCCGCCCACGGCGGTGGAGTTGACCATCTGAATCTCTTTGCCTTCCAGGCGGCGGGCCAGAGCCCGCAATTCGTTGATTTCCTCCGCCCCCACCAACTCCACATAGCCGTCGAGCGAGGCGGGCTTGTGGGCCGGCGGGGGGCCGTCATGGGTGGCGAGGCTCATGCGGATAACTCCCGGCCAATCAGGGCCAGCAACCGGCCCTTGATACCATCCAGAGTGTGGGTATAGATGTCGATGCGGTTGATGCGCTCGGCGAGGGTGGTCAAGCCCAGGCTGTCGGCAAGCCACATCGAAAAGTCGTTGGTCCGCAACTGTAGCCGCAAGCGGGACGAGATGAAGTGATAATGCAGGGCGGCGTGGCCAAGGTCGCGGACGCCGGCGCGGAACTCTTCAAGGGTCCACGCCTCCTGGTCCAGGGGCACCGTCACTTCCACGCTCTCGCAGAAGTAGAAAGTTTCAAACGCCGCGCGGGTGGCAAAAGCCGGATGAGCCTCGCAGTAGGCGGCCACGGCGCGCTCCAGGTCGGCGCGCAACTCGGCCAGCGAAAGATAGTCACGAATGTCCAAGCCGGCCAGTTGCTCGGCCAGTTCCGCCTGGTTCGTGGCGGCCAGAACCCACTGGGCGAAATCGTTCGAAAAGCCTTCGGTGAGGAAGTGGTGGCGTCCCAGGGCCTGGTAGGTATGGTAAAAAATCGACCGGTCGCTGCACTGCGCAAGGCCCTCGCGCAGCTCGACCAGGTTGGTCGCCTTCTGGTTTCCGATCAAGGTGAGGTAGGAGGCGGTCATGAACCGGAACGGGGCTCGGGCTCTTAGCATGACAGTGTGCTCTCCAGTTTCTGCAAAAAGCGCCGCACCTCGGCGGGGTGGCGAAGCCGGAATCGCGCTCGGGTGCGGCCGCCGCGGCCCACCCGGACCGTCACGGCGTCCGGCAGGCACCGAAACGCCTCTTCGTCCGTCGTATCATCGCCCAGGTAAACGGCCAGCGTGCCGGCCGGCTGGCGGGCCAGGATGGCTCGCACGGCCTCGCCCTTGCCCGCGATCTCGCGTGGCAGCACCTCCCAGACCTTCTTGCCCGCCAACATCCACAGGGCCGGCTCGAACCCCTCCATCAGCCGGGCCATGATGCGCCGAGCCTTCCGAACGTCGCCGTTCCGGGCTCCCCGATAATGAACGGCGAAGATCGCGCCTTTATCCTCCAGCCGGATGCCTGGCGTGGAGCCCAGGGCGCGCGCCGCCCAAGCCTTCGCCCTGCGGAGCAGCCGGCGGCCCGGCGTCCGGGAATGGCCGCGGGCGCTTCCCTCCCACCCGTGCAATCCCAAGTAGGTGGGGCCCTTGACGCCGACACGCCGGCGAAGGTCCGCGCAGCGCCGGCCGCTGATGATCCACGTCTTAAGGCGCCGGTGCCGCGCGAGGTCGGCCAGCCGCCGGCGGGTCGCCGGGTCCAGAACCACATCCTCCGGGCGGCGCCGCAGGGGGGTGAGGGTGCCGTCAAAATCGAGGAACAACGCGATGCGCGGCGCGGAGCGAAGCCGGGCAGCCACCTCCGCCCAGTGCCGGAAAAGATGGGGGCGCCGCGCGCCCCTTCCGGCCGCGCGCCAAAGGCGGGCGGGCGTCGGCACGCCGGGGGCTTCCCGCTCGGAAGATGGGTCGGAGGGCGTCATCTCCATGTGCCGGTTTAAAATCGCCTCCGTCTCTACTAACTTTATTGGGACAGCGACGGAGCGCAGCGGAGTTGCCAGAAGCTCCCCGTGGGGGCCGCCGTTTGGGGCTCAGTTGAGTATGGGCAGCTCTGCCCATCCGCATGGCCGCCGGGCCGTCCGGGCTGAACTTACTTATTATAAACCACCTTGGCGATAACGCTATCGGCCATCGAACCCGGCCGCGGTACGGCAGAGGGGCGTTCGGACGAAGGCTCTTGATGACTGCAATCTGTTGATAATAAATGATATTATAGGCTCTACTGACTTCCTTCCGCCTCCTCTTTCGAGCCCCCAGAGGCATTGAGTGGCGCCAGGATGGCCTCGCCGCCCTCGCCAATTGCCCATTTTGAACGCTTGTGGCTCTAACGGGCGCGTTTTTCCCCCGCCGGCCGAACTTTTTTCAGCGCGGCTCAGCGGCCCGTAGATCGCCTGGCGTCCGGCGGGGTGCCACCCTACCCCTACCGAAAGCGTGTACGCGCCTGTGAAGTGATGTTATACGCTTCGGCGAGGCGTCCCGGGGAGGGGTCGAAACCCGTTTTTTTTTGCCCCTCCCGATGCGGGCGATAAGTGACGGTTGGCGGCCGGCTGGGCCGCGGACGGCGTTCGGCGGCCCCGGATGCGGGGTCTTAGGCCGACCGGCCCATGCCGAAATAGCGGAACCCCCATCTCTTGGCCGCCGCCGGATCCAAGATGTTCTTGGCGTCCACCAGCACGTCGCCCCGCATGTGCTGCTTGAGCCGCTGCAGGTCGAGATTGCGAAATTCGTTCCATTCAGTGCAGAAGACCGTGGCATCAGCGTTCTTGACGGCCTCATAGGCTTCCGAGCAGTAGCCCATGCCGTCCTCCCCGAGCAGGCGGCGCGCGGACGCCATCGCCGCCGGGTCGAACACTTGCAGGAGGCAGCCTTCGCGGCGCAAAACCTCGCAGATGCGAACGGCGCGCGATTCGCGGACATCGTCGGTGTTGGGCTTGAAGGCCAAGCCGAGCACCGCCACCGTCTTGGCGGGCAGCGACCCCAATCCCTGCCGCAGTTTCTCGATCACGCGCTCAAACTGCCGCTCGTTGACCTCAACGGCCGCGCCCACCGTGCGCAGGGGGCAGCCGTACGCCGCGGCGATGCGCACCAGGGCGCGGGAATCCTTGGGGAGACACGAGCCGCCGAAGCCGGGCCCGGGATGGAGGAATTTGGAGCCGATGCGCGGGTCGAGCCCGAGAGCGTGGGCCAGGACGTGGACGTCGGCAGAGGGGCCGATGGCGTCGCAAAGATTCGCCAACTCATTGATAAAGGAGATCTTAATGGCCAAGTAGGAGTTGGCTGCGTATTTGATCAGCTCGGCGGATTCCGGCGTGGTGAAGACAAACGGCGTCTGAATGAGATAAAGCGGCCGGTAGATGTCCTTCATGACGGCGGCGGCCCGATCCGAGAGCGTCCCGATGACAATTCGGTTGGGATGGAAGAAGTCCTCGACGGCCGACCCCTCGCGCAGAAATTCCGGGTTTGAGACGACGTCAAATTGGGGGGCGCCGGGAGGGCGCTGGCGCAGCCGGTCGGCGAGCCGGCGAGCCGTGCCGACGGGCACCGTGCTCTTGATGACCACAATCTTGTAACCGTCGGCGGACTCGGCGATCATGTCCACGGCCGCCCAGACTTGGCGGAGGTCGGGAAGCCCGTCCGGCCCGGCCTCGGTTCCGACCGCCACAAACACCACCAGACAGTTGCGAATGGCCTCCGGCAGGCGAGTGGAAAACGCCAGGCGGCCCCGCTCTCGGTTGCGCCGGATGATCTCTTCGAGGCCCGGCTCGTAGATGGGGATTTGGCCGTCTTGCAACGACCGTATCTTCTCGTCGTTGACGTCGGTGCAACTGACGGTAAGGCCCAAGTCGGCCAACCCCGCTCCCGTCACCAGTCCCACGTATCCGGTTCCCATCACGGTCACGTGCATGGGCGCTGCCCGCTCCTCGTCGGGGAAGACCATCATAACGGCAAGCCGCTTCGGGAGGAAAGAATAAGGCCGGCGGCGCCAGGCAGGATTCGACCGTCGTCGGAGCCGGCGGGTCGCGCCGCCTCTAACCGCGAAACCTGCCGGCGGCCGTCTAATAGTCAAAATCGGATGGAGGCGGCGCGCGGGGCTCAGGGCTTTGGGAGACTTCCGCCCGCCGCCGGACGGCTTGCCTAGGGCTCCGGGAAAAGCGATAATGAGCCGTAACGCGGGCAGGCTCAGGGAGAAAATGATGCGAAGCTCAGGGGTACGATGGGCGGCCGGGGCGATAGGCTTCTTCTTCCTCGGATGCTCCCCCGGCAATGTAGCCTTCCGGCAGGGACGCAAGGCCGAGGCGCGCAAGGATTATGACAGCGCCGTGATCGATTTCGAAAAGGCTCTCCAGCAGGCTCCCGAGAATCCCCGCTATTTGCTCCATGACAAGCTGGCGCGCACCAAGGCCGCCGAGTTTCACACCCAGCAAGGCGAGCGCCTGCTCGAGGAAAAACGCACGGACGCGGCCGTCGGGGAATTCCAGAAGGCGGTGAGCATTGATCCCACCAACGAGCGGGCCGCCGAAGAGCTCCGGCGGCTGCTGGCCGCGCAGGCTTCGGCCGAGGTGGCGCGGGAAAAGGCCTTGAAGGAGGCGCTCAAGCCTCCGCCGCCCGAGGAGCACCTGGGCGTCAAATTGAAGCCGCTGCCGAGCCAGATTCAGTCTCGCCTTCGGGTGGCCGCCGACAGCCGCCAGGTGTTCAGGACGCTGGCCAGCCTGGCCGGCCTGAACGTGGTGTTCACTCATGATTTCCAGCCGCGCCCGATTTTGCTCGATCTGACCGATGTGACCATTGAACAGGCCCTGCAGGCCGCTTCCTATGAAGCCAACGTCTTCTGGAAGCCGATCGCTCCCAACACTATCCTGGTGATCCCCGATACGCCCACCAACCACCGAGAGTACGATGACGAGGTGCTGCAGACGTTTCACCTGGCGAATCCCCTGCAGCCGGCCGACCGCACCCAGATTTCGACGGCGCTGAAGCAGGTGCTCGGCTTGCAACGGATTATCGACAATCCCAACTCGAACGCCATCATCATTCGCGATACCCCGGACAAGGTGGCGGCGGCGGGCCAGTTGATCCGCAGCCTGGACCTCGAGCGGGGCGAGATCCTCGTGGACGTCACCGTGCTCGAGGCCAACCGCGACCGCATCCGCACCCTCGGTTTGAGCCCCGCCCCCATTACCGGCAGCACCCAGGCGGCCATCGCTTTCACCCCGCCGGCGACTTCGAGTTCTTCCTCGGGCACGACCGGCGGAACGGCGATATCTCCCTTGCCGCTGAACAAGCTGGGCAAGATCAGCACGGCGGATTTCAGCGTGGTGCTGCCGGGGGCCATCGCCAACGCCCTTCTGAATGACGCCCAGACGCACGTTCTGGACAACCCCGAGGTGCGCGTCACCGACGGCCAGACGGCCAAGCTGCAGATCGGCAGCCGCGTCCCTTACGCCACCGGCAGTTTTCTGCCGTCCTTCGCCGGCGCCACGACCGGCGCCGCGGCGGGCGGATTCGGCCTGCTGGCGAGCACTCAGTTTAATTATCAGGATGTGGGGGTCAACCTGGAGATCACTCCGCATCTGACGGCAAGCGGCGAGGTCAGCCTGCACGCCAAAATCAACATCTCGTCGGTGGGCTCGCCGGTGGTGATCGGCGGCCTGAGCGAGCCTTCCTTCAACCAGCGGGTGATCGAGCACGATATCCAGTTGAAGGAAGGGGAGGTGAGCCTGCTCGGAGGGCTGATCCAGAGGCAGGAAAATCGCACGGTCACGGGCTTGCCGGGTTTGGGGGATATCCCTGTCTTGCGCTACTTCTTCTCCCAGGAGCAGAAGGAGGTGACCGACGACGAGGTGTTGATCATGCTCACGCCCCACATCGTGCGCCTGCCCGAGGTTCCGCCGGCGACGCCGGCCACGGTGCAGTCCGGGGTGATGCCGGAGCCGGGAGCCCTGCCGGAAGCGTTTCCGGGCGTGCAGGTGACGCCAGGAGTCCAGCCGCAATGATGGAGCGGGGATTCACGCTGGTCGAGCTGATCGCCACGATGGCCATCATGCTGCTTCTGGCGAGCGTAGCCGTGCCGCTTGCCCGCCTCCGCGTCCAGCGGGCGCGGGAGGCGGAGTTGCGGCGCGACTTGCGGGAGATCCGGCAGGCCATCGACCGCTATCAAGATCTGTGCCTGCAAGGCAACATCCCCGAGACGGCCAACACGTTCTGCTATCCTCCCGATTTGCAGACGCTGGTCAAGGGCGTTCCGCTGAAGGGGACGGCGGAGGTGAAATACAAGTTTCTGCGCAAAATCCCGGTGGACCCGATGACGGGAAAGGCGGAATGGGGGATGCGCTCGATGCAGGATGATCCGGATTCGAAGAGTTGGGGCGGCGAGGATGTGTTCGACGTTTATTCGCTGGCGCAAGGAACGGCTTTGGATGGGAGCAAATATTCCGACTGGTAGCCGTGCGGCGACCCCGGCGAAGGTTGGCTCGGGCGCCGGCTCGGGGCGGGCGAGGGGCAGGCGGCGGGCGTGGCCGAGAGAAGGCTTCACCCTGCTCGAGCTGATGATGGTGATGGTGCTGATGCTGATCCTGGTCTCGTTCGCCCTCCCCGCCTACCAAACCGCCATCCAACGGGCCCGGGAAGCCGTGCTCCGCGACGATCTGATGACGATGCGCCAGCTCATCGACGAATACACGGTGGACAAACAGGCTCCGCCGCAATCGCTCCAGGATTTGGTGGACGCTGGCTATCTGCGCGGCGGCGTGCCGGTGGATCCGATGACCGGTTCGGCGGATACCTGGAAAGTGGACGTGGATCAGGTGCCGGTGGGCGGCGATCAGGTGCAGTCGGGCATTGTGGACGTGCACAGCGGGTCGGGGGCCACGGCGCTCGACGGCACCGCCTACAGCACGTGGTGAAGTCCGTTCGCGGCCTCTCGTCCGGGGCGCGAACGGCGGAGCCCGGGATGGAATTCATTTGCAAGATCGGCACGCCCGCCGGCCGGGTGCGGAGCCAGGTCGAGCAGGCGGCCTCGGCTTCGGAGCTTCGCCAGAGGCTGGCGGCCGAGGGCTATTACGTCTTCTCGGTGAGGGCCAAGGACCGGTTGAGAGCCCCGCTCGGCCGCCGGCCGGCGGCAAAGATCCGCGACGATGATTTTCTGGTTTTCAACGAGCAGTTTTTGACGCTTTCCAAATCGGGCCTGCCCTTGCACAAGTCGCTTGAGCTGCTGGCGCGCCAGAGCCGCCGCGAATCGCTGCGGGCGGCCCTCGATGAGGTGCGGGAGCGGGTGCGCGCCGGGGCGCTGCTCTCGGAGGCTTTCGAGGCCGCGGGACGCTTCCCGAGAATCTACGCGGCCACGCTTCGCGCCGGCGAGCGCAGCGGCAGCCTCGACCGCGTGCTGGCCCAGTATGTCGCCTATCAAAAGGTGAGCCGGAGCTTCCGCAAGAAGTTTCTGGCGGCGCTGATCTACCCGGCGTTTTTGGTGGTCTTTCTGGGGATTCTGATCGCCTTTGTGGTGGGCTTCATCGTGCCCCGGTTCGCCGAGCTGTACGCGGATATCGGGGCCCAGTTGCCGGCTCCGACGGTGTTCGTCATCTCCGTCTCGCTGGCCTTCCGCCGGTACGCGGTCGCGGTGTTCGCCTTGCTGATCGCGGCGGCCGCCGGGCTGAGGGCGGCCTGGCGGTCGGCGCGCGGGCGCCTCCTGTGGGATCGGTTGCGATACCGGCTGCCGGCGGTGGGGCCGCTGCTGCTGAAGTTTTCGGTGGCCGAGTTTGCGCGCACCCTCGCCACGCTGCTGCAAGGCGGGGCTCCCATTGTGGCCGCTCTCGAGACGGCGCGGCAGTCCGTCTCCAGCCCGCTGCTGATCCGGGCTCTGGGCGAGGTGCAGAAGGAAGTGACGAGCGGGCAGTCGCTCAGCGGCAGCCTCCGTCGGACGGGATTTTTTCCGCCCACCGCCATCGACATGATCGAGGTGGGCGAAGGCACCGGGGCGCTGCCCGCCATGCTGGAAAGCCTGGCGGAGTTTTTCGAGGAAGACGTCAACGTGGACCTGGCCACCCTGGTGGCTCTGGTCGACCCGGTCATGATCGCCATCATCGCCGTGGTGGTGGCCTTTGTGCTGGTGGCGTTCTATTTGCCTCTTTTTTCCATGGCCGGGCAGGTGCACTGAGACGGCGGCCGGCGCGGTGATTGGTCATGACAGGTGGAGTGAGCGATGGCAAGCCCGAGTCCTGATCTCGACGCCGAACTTGAACAGGCGCGGCGGCTGGCGGAGCGGTATCGCTTCCCGTTTGCCGACCTCCGGGATTATGCGCTCGACGTCGAGCTGTTGCGCTCGATTCCGCTGGAACTGATGGTCCGCTACCAGTTTCTGCCGCTTGAAGCTCACGACCATCACCTGACGGTGGCCGTCGGCGATCCGAGCGACCTCGAGCGCCTGGATGAGCTGGAAGCCCGGCTCGACCGCCGGCTGGTCGTCAAAGTGGCGGCGCCGAGCCAGATTCGCGACACCCTCAAGCGCACCGAACCCTCCCAGCGCGTGCTCGAAGAGGCCACCGAGGAGTTCCGGCTGGATGTGATCCGCGAGAACGAGGAGGCCGACGAAGGCCTTTCGCTCGAGCACCTAGTGGAAGACCGCGAGTCTAGCCCCATGGTGCGCCTGGTGGACTCGATCATCTTCGCCGGCCTGGAGCGGCGGGCGAGCGACATCCACATCGAGAGCCACGACAACGCCGTGGTGGTGAAGAACCGGATCGACGGGGTGCTGCAGGAGGCGATGCCGCCTCTGGCGCGGGAGTTTCAGTCGAACCTGATCACGCGCATCAAAGTGATGGCCGAACTCGACATCGCCGAGCGGCGGGTTCCCCAGGACGGGCGCTTCCGCGTCCGCTACCGCGGGCGCCCCATCGATTTCCGGGTCTCGATCATGCCGTCGATCAACGGCGAAGACGCCGTGCTCCGCATTCTCGACAAAGAATCGCTCAGCGAGAAGTTCCGGCAGCTCCGCCTGGACGTGCTGGGATTTTCCGAGCGCGAGCTGAAGCGGCTGCGGCGCTTCATCCGCGAGCCGTACGGCATGGTGCTGGTGACGGGTCCGACCGGCAGCGGCAAGACCACGACGCTCTATGCGGCCTTGTCGGAAATCAAGAGCGATGAAGACAAGATCATCACCATCGAAGACCCGGTGGAATACCAGATTCGCGGCGTCACCCAGATTCCGGTGAACGAAAAGAAGGGACTGACGTTTGCCCGCGGCTTGCGCTCCATCCTGCGCCATGATCCCGACAAGATCATGGTGGGCGAGATTCGCGACAACGAAACCGCCCAGATCGCCATCCAATCCGCCTTGACCGGCCATCTAGTCTTCACCACCGTCCACGCCAACAACGTGCTGGACGTGCTGAGCCGGTTCCTGAACATGGGCGTGGAGCCGTACCACTTCGTCTCGGCGCTCAACTGCATCCTGGCGCAGCGCCTGGTGCGGGTGATTTGCGAATTTTGCAAGCGGCCGGCCCGGGTCTCGCGCGAGGCGCTCGAGGAGTCGGGGCTGGACGCGGCGGCCTGGCAAGACGTCACCTTCTTTGAAGGCCCCGGATGCCCGCAGTGCGGCGGGACCGGCTTCCACGGCCGGACGGCGATCGGCGAGCTGCTGGCCATGACCGACTCGATCCGCGAGCTGATCCTGGAGAAGCGGCCGACTTCGGAATTGCGGCGCGTGGCCCGGCGCGAGGGCATGATCACGCTGCGCGAGTCGGCCCTGGAGAAGGTTCGCGAGGGCATCACCACCCTGCGCGAGATCAACAAGGTGACGTTTGTGGAGGCGGCTTCGTAAATCATGGACTGGCGGCGCATCCGGCAGATGGGCGGACGGGCGGGCGGCGCGAGCGCGGCGCGGTTCACCTTGCCGCCGGTCGTGCTGGAGATCGAGCCGGATTTCGTTCTGGGCGCGCGCCTCTCCGCCAAGGCCAACGGCGGGGTGGGACGGGCGCTGGCCGTGCGGCGGGTGGCCGTCGCCGGGCTTCGGGGCCGCGCGCTGTCTCCCTCCGCGCAACGCCCGAACCTTCTCGATCCGGCGGAAGTGGGGCGGGGATTGCGATCGGTCACGGAAGTCATCGGCAACGGCTCGGGGCGCTGGGGGCTGCTGGTTCCCGACGGCTCGGTGCGCGTGGCGATCCTTGATTTTGAAACCCTCCCTGATGACAGCCGCGAAGTGGAGACCCTGGTGCGCTGGAGGATGAAAGATGGCCTGCCGTTCCCGCCCGAGGAAGCGCGGCTTTCCTATCAGGTGACGGCTGGGCCCGGCGGCCAGGGCCTGGAACTGGTGGCCGTGGCCGCTCGAGACTCCGTCATGGCGGAGTACGAGGGGGCGCTCGGCGAGCTGGGAGGCGAGCCCGAGCTGATCCTCCCGGCCACCCTGGCGCTGTTTCCCCTCGTGCCGGTCGATGAGGCGGAGGGCCAGCTCTTGATTCACCTCGGCTCGGGATGGCTCACCCTCGCCGTGCTCGTGGGAAACCGCTTGCGGTTCTGGAGGAGCCGAGAGGTGGGGGGAGGCGACGTGGCGCGAGTGGCGGAGGAGGTCTGTTCGGAGGCGGCGCGGGTGGCGGCGGCGGCGCGGGACCGGCTGCAGCTTTCGGTGCGGCGTGTTTGGCTCTGCTCGCGCCCTCCGGCCCCGCCCGCGATCCTCGCGGCCCTGGCCGCCGCCGTGGATCAGCCGGTGGAGACGCTGGCCGGCGCTTCGGAACTGGCCGACGCTTTATCGCTCCCGGAGCGCGCCCTGGTGGAGAGTTACGGGGCGCCGCTCGTGGGATTGATGGCCAATCGCGCCACCAGAGCCGGGTCGGCGGCGGCAAAAGGGGACGGTTCGGAACCGATCACGGGGTTATGACGATCACCTTCAATCTTGCCCGCCCGAGAAGTTTCTGCGACCGCTACCTGATGGTGTGGGCGGTGCCGGCGCTCGGGCTGGGACTTCTCTTGCTCGTCCAATTCCTGGCCTCCGCCCGAGCCGACTATCGGCAAGCTCAGCGGGTGCGCGCCACACTCGAGCGGGAACGCGCGCGGGCGGGGCAGTTGCGGGGCCGCGAGCTGGCCTTGCGGCGCGAACTCGATCAACCGCGCTACCGGGACGTTCTGAAGCAGGTCCGCGGGGTCAACTCCCTGATCGACGAGAAGCGGTTATCGTTGACCGAGGTGACCGTGGAGATTGCCCGCTTGCTGCCGCCTCAGGCGCGCTTGAGCTCGCTGAGCGTAGCCGCGGCCGCCGGCGGGCCGCTGGTGCGCGTGGGCGTTGAGGCGCAGGCAGCAGCCCAGGCGGAGACCTTCCTCGCCAATCTCGAGCAATCCCCCGACTTCAAGGACGTGACCGTGACCCAGCAGTCTTTCGTGCTGAAGCCAGGGGAGCCGGTCACCGTGAACTGCACGGCGCATTACGCCGGACCGGGGGAGCCGTAAGCGATGCGGAGGAGCCGGCAGAAGAAGCTGCGGCGCGGCCTCGCATGGGCCGCGCTCGGCGTCATCGGCGCGGACCTGGCCGTTTACGCGCTCCTGGCGCGGCCCTTGCGCCGCTCGCTGGCCGAGCAACGGCAGGAGTTTGCGGCGGCGCGCCGGGAGATCCGGCAGGAGGAGGAGCGCGTGGCGTTTTTGGAAAATGCGCTCGCCGCGCTACCGGCGAGCGACGACGAGCTGCGGAAATTCCTAAGCGAACACGTGGCGCCGCGCCGCCGAGCGTTCTCGCGGGCGGCGAGCCTTTTGGAGAAGCTGAGCGCGCAATCCGGGGTCACCCTGGCTTCGGTGGATTACCACCCGCCGGAGGGCGGAGGCCAGCCGTGGCTGGAGCCGCTCGGCCTCAACGCGGCGGTGGCCGGATCATTCCCGAAACTGGTTGACTTTACTCATGCCCTGGAAACCGCCCCGGAGCTGGTTGTGCTGCGCGGGTTCTCCTGGGAGGCGACCGACAACGG
The DNA here is from genome assembly GCA_902812365.1 of Acidobacteriota bacterium. Classification (GTDB taxonomy): domain Bacteria; phylum Acidobacteriota; class Terriglobia; order UBA7540; family UBA7540; genus CADDZC01. The sequence goes on from CADDZC010000047.1 coordinate 13,307, forward strand.
AGACGTGGCGCTGAAGTTATCGGCCGACATGTACGTCACGCCATGAAGGAAAAACTCAACGCGCGCGCGCTGGCCACCGTCGGCTTGGTGGCGCTGTGCGGGTTCTTGGTGGTGAGGCTGATCGTCGCCACCGCCCATGTCGGGGCGGGGGTGCACAGCCTCCCTCTCGCCACCGTCCGGCCGGCTCCGGCGCGCTCCGGTGGGGCCGGTGACGGGATGGGAGCTTACGATCCTCGCCTTCACCTGGACGAGCTCGCGCGCCTCAGCCGCCGCCCCTTGCCGCGGCTGGACCGCGATCCGTTTCAGTTTGAGCCGACGCCGGAGCAGGTGCAGGCGCGCAACGCCGCCGAAGCCAAGGCCAATCAACCCCCCGCTCCGCCGCCGCTGCCGCCGGTTCCGCTGAAGGCCGTGGGTTTCGATCAGGACGACCGCGGCCGGTATAGCGCCTGTTTGGTGGACGATCAGGAGGAGACCTTCGTGGTGCATGCGGGCGAGGAATTTGACAAAAGATTCCGGGTGCTTAGGATCACACCCGCCATGGTCGAGATTCAGGATGAGACCTATCACCAGACCGTCCAACTTCCGTTCCCGCCCTGAGGCCGGATATGCGCTGATCGTGGTGATGATCGCGGCCACGGTCCTGCTGATCTCTCTCGCCGCCGCGCTGCCGAGCGTGTACCAGGAAGGTCAGCGGGAGCGTGAGGAAGAGCTCATCTTTCGCGGCAACCAGTATGCGCGGGCTATCTGGCTGTTTCAGCAGCAATTTCACCGCTATCCCGCTTCGGTGAAGGAGCTGCTGCGCACCAATAACATGAGCTTCCTTCGCCGCCCATACCCGGATCCGATGAGCCCCAACGGGAAGTGGCGCTTCATTCATGCCGCTGCCAATGGCGCGATTCTTGACTCCTGGACGCTCGCTTCCCGCCTGCCGGGCGGGCTTTCGCCTTCCGGCCAGCCGCCCGGGGCGGCCGCCCCCTTGGGGGCGACTTCGGTGTTCAGCCAGAATCTGCCGCCGGAGAATCAAGCCTCCGCGGGAGCGTTGGGCCCGTCGGCTCAGCCCCACAAAACCCCCCCGGAGTGCAAGGGCAAGGCGGGCGAGTCTTCATCGTCGGTTTTTGGCAACCCGGGTGTGCAGGGAGCGTTCATTGTGGGCGTGGCCAGTTGCAGCGACAAGCCCTCCATTCGTATCTGGAACCAGCACGGACATTATGACGAGTGGGAATTTCTCGGGCCGACCTACCTTCCCTCTTCGGTGTCGCCGCGGCCGGTGCTCGTGGCGAGTCCGGCCGCCGCCCCGCCGGGCGCCGGGCCGCGGGTTCCCGCCACGCCGGCTTTGCCGCCGCTCAGCGACCAGCCGGTCTCACCCGCGGAGGGCACCAGCGCTCCGCAGCCCTGACCCGGAGACCGAGCTTCCGCCCCGCCTTGACTTCGCTTCCCCCGGCAGCATACCTTTAACCGGGTGAACGGCATGCCGGCTCAGGCTGTGGCGAAAAAGCCACACGAGGAGTTGCGCGCCTATTACCAGCGCCTGCTGAGGGAGCTCGGGCCGCAGAATTGGTGGCCGGCGCGCACCCGCTTGGAGGTTATCCTGGGCGCGATTCTCGTCCAGAACACGGCATGGCGGAACGCCGCTCTGGCCATCGCCGAGTTGCGGCGGGCCGGATTGCTGAACCTGTCCCGGCTGCTGGCAGCGCCGGCGGCGGAGATCGAAGCCCGCATCCGCTCCGCCGGATTTTACCGGCAGAAGGCCCGCGCCATTCGCGCCTTTCTCGCCTGGCTCGACGGCGCCTGCCAAGCCTCCATCCGCGTCATGTTTCGCCGCCACCCGTCCGTCTTGCGGCAGGAGCTGCTCGGCCTGTGGGGGTTCGGGCCGGAAACCGTGGATGCCATCCTGCTGTACGCCGGGCGGATGCCCCGCTTCGTGGCCGACGCTTACACGCGGCGCATCCTGGCCCGCCACGGTTTCATCAGCGACCGCGCCGGCTACGCCTCCGCCCAGCGATTTTTGCACCAGCATCTGCCGGCCGACGCCGGGCTGTTCAACGAGTTCCACGCGCTGCTGGTGGAAGTGGGCAAGCGTCGCTGCCACCGCCGCGCGCCGCGCTGCGACGGTTGTCCGCTCGAACCGTTTCTTCCATCTCGGCGGAATGCCGCGGCCGAAGCCGAGCCTTTGCCGGCCGGGGCTCGCGCGGCGGGCAATTTCGAGCGGCGAGTCGAGTCTGGTTCCTGACCATGTCCGCCACCTCACCCCGGCGACGCGCCCTGCTCACGTTCCTGCTCATCTTCGTGCCTTTCTTGTTGTTTCTTGGTTGGAGCCAGGCATCGTTTGACCTGTCGTTTATCCGCCCCCGCAACGCCTCGGAAACGATCCTTCTGCTCACTCTGTCGGCGCTGATTTTTGTGGCCTTTGCCATCCTCGCGTTGGTCCTGCTGCGCATCCTGCTGAAGCTGTACGCGGAACGGCGGCAGGGGCAACTGGGGTCCCGATTCAAAACTAAAATGGTCGTGGCGTTTCTGGCCCTGTCGTTGATTCCCGTCTGCTTCCTATTTTTCTTGGCGTATGGGTTGTTGAACCGCAGCCTTGACAAATGGTTCGGTATTCCGTTCGACGTCCTGCGCCAGGACGCCAGAGTGCTCTCGCAGCAGGTTGCCGAGCAATCCGAACAACGGGCGCTCGACGATGCGGCCCATCTGGGGACCGAGGGGGGACTGCGCGCCGCCTTGGCCCGGAAGGAGGGGCCCGCGCTCCAGGTGCTGCTGGCCCGCGACGCCGCCGACCTGGGGCTGTCGGCCGCTTTCTGTTTCGATGAGCGAGGCCGTCTGGCGGCGCGGGTTGGCCCGCCGGCGCCATCGGCCGGGGAAGTTTTGGCTCTGTTTCCTCAACTGGCCACCGGTCAGGTGCCCCCCTGGGGGATCACCGCCTTCTGGCAGGGGACAAGCCCCGAGTTGGTTCTGGCGGCTCGACCGCTAGCGGCCTCCCGGGGCGCATCGCTCGGGTCGGTGGTGAGCGTTCGGCGGTTGCCGCTCGACGTCCAGCGGACCAGCCAGCAAATCGAGCAGGAGACGCAACGCTACGACGCCCTGAGCCGAGAGCAAAAGGCGGTGAAGCGCGTCGATCTGATGATCCTGGGACTGGTGACCTTGCTGATTCTGTTTGCCGCCACGTGGTTCGCCATGTTCGTCTCGAGGCAGGTCACGGTACCGATTCAGGCGCTGGTGGAAGGCACGCATCAGGTGTCGCAGGGCAACCTGGGGTTTCAGGTCATGGCTCAGGCCGACGGGGAGCTGAGCGCGCTCATCGACTCGTTCAACCAGATGACGCGGCAGCTGGCGGAAAGCCGGCGAGCCCTTGAACAGGCCGCCGCCGACGTGCAACAGGTGAACCGTAAACTGGAAGAACGGACGACCACAATCGAGTCCATTCTCGAAAACATCCCGACCGGCGTCGTGTCTCTGAACCCGCAGGGGGAGATTACCAACGTCAATTCCACGATGGTGCAAATGCTGAATCGCCCCCAGGCGCGTTCCGCCCGCGCCCTGACGGAGCTGTTTTCGGCCGATGACGCCGCCGAGATGTTGCGGCTTTTGCCCTCCGCTTACCGCCAGGGAACCCTGACCCGGCAGACGGAGCTCGACCTTGGCGGGCGGCGCGTCACCGTGGCCCTGACGGTATCGTCCATCCGCGCGCGCCATGGGAACGTGGGCTACGTCCTGGTTTTGGAAGACCTAACCGAGCTGCTGCGCGCCCAGAAGTCCGCCGCCTGGCGCGAGGTGGCGCAGCGGCTGGCGCACGAGATTAAGAATCCCCTGACGCCGATCCAGTTGTCCGCCGAGCGCATCCAGCGGTTAATCGGACGCGCCGGGAGGCCGGCGGAGGCCTCCGAGCGGACGGCCGCGCTGTTGGAAAGCTCGGCGCTGATCGGCCGGGAAGTGGCCAACCTGAAAGCCTTGGTGGATGAATTCTCGCGCTTCGCGCGCTTCCCGAACTCGCGCCCGGTACCTGCCGATGTCAACGCGATCGTCGAGAGCGCCTTGAACGTTTTCGACGGCCGGCTCGATGGGATTCAAGTTCAGCGCGAGCTCGCGCGAGGTCTGCCGGCGGTGGCGGCCGATCCAGAGCAGATGAAGCGGGCGCTGGTCAACCTGATCGACAACGCGGCGGAAGCACTTGAGCACGCTCCCGTCCGGCGGATTTGGATTCGGACGGCCCTCGACGCGGAGCGCGAGCTGGTGGAGCTGGTGGTTGCCGACAGCGGGCCGGGAATTTCCCCCGAGGTCAAGGAGAAGCTCTTTCTGCCCTATTTTTCCACCAAACGGCGCGGCACCGGTCTGGGTTTGGCGATTGTCCACAAGATCGTCAGCGAGCACCAGGGCTGCATTCGCGTCGAGGAGAATCGTCCCTGGGGTGCGAAATTCACGATCGAGCTTCCCGTGGCGCGGCCCGGCCCCGCGCTGAGCGGTGAAGCCTGAACCGTTGGCCGGCGGGCTGGGCGGATCGTCCGGTCGCGGACCATCGCGGCATCGTATGAAATATTCCGTGCTCATTGTGGATGACGAGTCGGGAATCCGCGAATCCCTCAGCGGCGTTCTCCGGGACGAAGGCTACGAGGCCCATGCCGTGGCGAGCGGCGAAGCCTGCCTGGAATTTCTCGCTCGCCAGCGCCCGGATCTGGTCCTGCTCGATGTGTGGCTGCCGGGCATCGACGGGCTGGAGACGCTGGCGCGGATTCAGGCGCTGCCGAATCCTCCTCTGGTCACCATGATCTCCGGGCACGGCACCATCGAGACCGCCGTGCGAGCCACCAAGCTCGGGGCGTTCGACTTCATCGAAAAACCCCTCTCGATCGACAAGACGCTGCTGACGCTTCGCCATGCCAGCGAGCAGCTGGAACTGGCGGCCGAGAACCGGCAGCTCCGCGAGCAGTTGCGGGGGCGTCACCGCCTGATCGGCGACAGCGTTCCCATGAAGGCTCTGCGACAGCAGCTGGCTCTGGCGGCGCCGACGATGGGACGGGTGCTGATCTACGGGGAGAGCGGGGTGGGGAAGGAGCTGGTGGCTCACGCTCTGCACGAATTGAGCGCGCGGAGCCAGAAGCCCTTTGTCGAGGTCAACTGCGCGGCCATTCCCGAGGAGCTGATCGAGAGCGAATTGTTCGGTCACGTCAAGGGGTCGTTCACCGGGGCTCACGAGGACAAGGCCGGTAAGTTTGAGCAGGCTCACGGCGGCACGCTGTTTCTTGATGAGGTCGGCGACATGAGCCTCCGCACGCAGTCGAAGGTGTTGCGGGCCATTGAGGAACAACGGTTCGCGCCCGTCGGAAGCGGGCGAACCCTCAATGTGGATGTGCGGATCATCGCCGCCACCAACAAGAACCTGCAGGAAGAGATCCACAAGGGCAACTTTCGCGAAGACCTGTTTTATCGGCTCAACGTCATCCCGTTTTACGTGCCGGCGTTGAGGGAGCATGCCGAGGATATACCCGCCCTCGCCACCCACTTTCTGGGAGAGCTGGCGCGCGCTTACGGACGCCGGCCGAAGCAACTGGCCGAGCGCGCCATGGAAGCGCTCGTCGAATACCGGTGGCCCGGCAACGTGCGCGAGCTGAAAAACCTGATCGAGCGCCTGGTGATTATGGTGCCCGGCAGCCGCATCGAGCTGCGCCACCTGCCCCCGAGCCTGGCGGGAGGCGCGGCGGGCGCGATGGCTTTCACCCATCGCGGCCCCACCGCGGCGCCAACCGGCCTGACGGCCGGATTTTCCACTCTCCAGGAAGCGCGCGCCGCTTACGAGCGGGATTACATCCTTCGCAAGCTGGAAGAAAACCACGGTAACGTCACCCGCGCCGCCGAGGCCCTGGGACTTGAGCGGAGCCACCTCTACCGCAAGATGAGATCACTCGGAATCGGAAGCGGCGAGTGACCTCCGGCCGCCCGCGGCTCATTCCGGCGCCGGATTCCGGTAATCGAGCGCCGCCACCACCGCCCGATCGTCGCGCCATTGCGGGGCCACTCTGACGAAGAGCTCGAGAAACACCTTGGGGGGAAAGAGTTTTTCGAGCTCCTGACGGGCTTCGGTGCCAATCTGCTTGATGCGGGCGCCGCCGGCGCCGAGGATGATGGGTCGCTGGGATTCCTTCTCGACCACGATGGCGGCGTGAATGCGCGTGAGGGTGTCGGACTCTTCGAACTTCTCAATCAATACGGCCGTCGCGTAGGGCAGTTCCTGGCGCGTGTGGCGGATAATTTTCTCGCGGATGATTTCGGCGGCCAAAAAGCGCTCCGGCTGGTCGGTATAGACGTCGGGCGGAAAATATTCCGGGCCATCCCGCAGCAGCTTGACAGTGGCCTCGGCCAGCTCCGTCAGGCCCTCGCCGTGCAGCGCGGAGATGGGAATGATCTCTCTGAACTCGTAGAGCTTTGCGTAGCGGTCGATCAGGGGCAGCAATCGCTTTTTGGGGATAGCGTCGATCTTGTTGAGCGCCAGAATGGTTGGGGGCGCGTACGACTTGAGGAGCTGCACGGCGTATTCGTCGCCCTTGCCGAACGGAGCCGAGGCATCCGCCACGAACAGCGCGGCTTCGCGCTCGGCGAGGGCCTGACGGACGAACGTCATCATTTGCTGGTTCAGGTGGGAGAGCGGCTTGTGGATCCCCGGCGTGTCCATGAAAATGATCTGCGCGCCGGGCCGGTGGGCGACTCCCAGAATCCGATTGCGGGTTGTCTGCGGCACGGGCGTGACGATGGAGACTTTGGCTCCCACCAGGGCGTTGATGAGCGTGCTCTTGCCCGCGTTGGGCCGGCCGACGATGGCCACAAAGCCGGACTTGAAACCTCGCTCGGCTGCGCTCGCTTCAGAGAGATCCGGCATAGAAGGTGCCTGAATCATCGTGCCCTCGGGATTCGGCGGGTGTGCCGAGCCCGAGGCCTTAGCTCGGCCGCGAGGGACGAGACCCGGGCGCGGCGGTGGCCACGGCGAGAGGCACGCGAAGCCGCACCCGGAGAACGGCGCGGGGATTGGCCTCGATGACTTCGAAAGACAGCCCGTTCTTTTCCACGCGCTCGCCGGGAACCGGAACGTGGCCGAGATGGGCCAGAACCAGTCCCGCCACGGTCGAATAGTCGCCGGGCTCGAACCGCAGGTGGAGGCGGTCGGCCAGTTGAGCCAGCTCGGTGTGGCCGGCCACCAGATAGGAGCGCGGTGATTCGCGCACGATGTCACGCTCGTGCGGCTCGACCTCGTCGCGGATGTCGCCGACGATCTCCTCCACCAGGTCTTCAATGGTGACGAGGCCGGCCACGCTGCCGTATTCGTCGATCACGATGGCCATCTGCGTCGTGGACTGCTGGAGCTCCTTCAACAACTCGGTCGTCCGTTTCATTTCCGGGACGAAAAGCACCGGCCGCACCAGAGACCGCACGGTGGCCTTGGCCTGTTCTTCCGGGGGCAGCTCCGTCAGGTCATGAATGTTAACGATTCCCTCGACGTTATCGAGCTGTCCGGAGTAGACGACGCAGCGGGAATGGCGCTTTTCGCGAAACAGTTGGCGCAAGTCCTCGATGCTGGCGCCGATCTCGACGGCGGCGATTTCCGGCCGCGGCGTCATGACGTCGCGCACGACCTTGTCGCCGAACTTGACCACGGACTGCAACAGCTCGCCTTCGCCCTCTTCGATCAGCCCCTCCTGCTCCCCGGCTTCGATCAGCTCCTGGATGTCCGCCTGCGGCCCTTCCGCCGCGCCCCCGCCGGGCCTCTCGTCCCCCGTCTCGAGCAACCGGCCGATCGTGGCCGAGATCAGCACCGGAAAGGTGAGCGGCAGGGCCAGGAACACCACCGCGCGCAGCAGAGGCAAGTATCGCGCCAGAATGGTTTCGGGCTCGTCGTGGCGAGCCACGAGAAGGAAGGGAATCAACTGATCTCCCACTGCCACTGCGATCAACACGCACGCCACCGCGCCGCTGAAATTTTCCCCGATGTGGCCGGGACGCCGCAGGAAGAACAAGGTCGTGATTCCTGCCGCGAAGCACGCCATCAGCGCTCCGTGGAGGGCGGAAAGCGACACGCCCACGCGCTCGCGGTCCGCCGCGACCCTTCGCTGCCGTTCCGGCGGAAACAACTTGCGCGAACCCACCGACGCCAGGCGGCGAAGCAAGAGCCGCAGGTACGACAAGAAGGCGCTCGCGCCCAGCAGCGCGGCCAGCATGACCACCCAGAGTACGGTGAATGCCATCGGCAAGCGGAAAGCCCCCTCACCCGGCGGCCAGCCGAGCCGAACCGCGGCGCGAACGCTGCCGGCGCGTAAAAACCTCGGGTGCTGCGGCGAAGCGTCGCCGGCTCCGCGTCCCCCATTGTCCGGCAATTCCCAGTTGCCCGCGCACCCAAAGTTCGAGCTGGGTCATCTCGCCGCCGTCGGTTTCATGGTCGTACCCGAGCAGATGCAGGACTCCATGAAGGATCAGCCAGAAAACTTCGTTGGTGATCGAGTGCTTCTCTCGGCGGGCGTTCCGCCGCGCCGTCTCGGCGGAGATGATCACGTCGCCCAAGAATCCGGCAAACTCGGAATCCCAACCCTTAGGCCGCGGCTTTGCCGCCGGCGCGCGGCCGGCCGGGGACGCGTCCATCCAGGGAAACGAGAGCACGTCAGTCGGTCGGGATTCGCCCCGGTAGGCGGCGTTCAGTCGCTGAATCTCGCGGTCATTGACGAAGCAGACGTCAAACCGGCGCCGGCGCAAGGGAAGCACAGTGCCCAGGAGGCGGACAAAACGACGCACGACCCGCAGATCGATCCGGACCTGGGATTGGCGATTAATCACCACGGCTGGGTAGAGCGGCCGGAGCTCCCGACGGCCGAGTAAAGGGCGCGACAGGCCTGAGTTGCCGTGAGGCCTTTGCACGATTCCCACACCGCGATCTCCGAGCCGGTTATTTCGGTTCTCCGGCCTCCACTCTTGCATTCCGATGATCGGCTTTGGCGCTCTCAAATTCTTCGTAAGCGCGGATGATTCGTTGAACCAAGCTGTGGCGCACGACGTCGCGCTCCGTGAAGTAGATGAAGCTGATGCCGTCGACCTTCGCGACGACGTTGATGGCTTCGATCAGCCCGGAGCGCCGCCCGTCGGGAAGGTCGACCTGGGTGATGTCTCCGGTGATCACCGCCTTGGAATTGAACCCCAGGCGCGTCAGAAACATCTTCATCTGCTCACTGGTGGTGTTTTGCGCCTCGTCGAGGATCACGAAGGCATCATTAAGGGTGCGCCCGCGCATGAAGGCGAGGGGAGCAATCTCGATGATGTTCCGTTCCAGGTAACGGTCGACACGATCCGGGTCGAGCACATCATAGAGGGCATCATAGAGGGGGCGCAGATAGGGATTCACCTTTTCCTGCAGCGTACCGGGAAGAAATCCCAACCGCTCGCCCGCCTCGACAGCCGGGCGGGCCAGAATGATGCGGCTGACTTCTTTGGTGATGAGAGCATCCACGGCCATGGCCACGGCCAGATAGGTCTTCCCTGTGCCCGACGGGCCGATGCCAAAAACCATGTCGAACCGCTCCATAGCGTCCACATAGCGGCGCTGGTTGAGGTTCTTTGGCGAGACCGTCTTTTTGCCGAGCGTGCGGGGCCGGCCGGCTTCAGCCAGCCCCTTGAACGTCGCCTGCGGATCCTCGCAGAGGATCCGCAGAAAGGACTGCACGTCCCCGGCCTCGAAGCGGGTCCCGCGCTCAACGAGGTCGGAGTAGTCCTGGACGAGGCGCTCGGTACGGCTGACGTTGGCCTCTGACCCTTCAATTTCGAGCGTTTCGTCGTTCAACTGGGTGGAGACGTCGAAACATCGCTCCAGTAATTTCAGGTTCTCATCAAAAGGTCCGAAGAGTTCTTCAACGCCTTTGGCGATCTTAACGGTGGCTTTCATGGCAAGACCGCGGAATCTCGGCGGGCCATCCTCTGCATGAACCCGACAATAACTCTGATTACGCCTGGCTTGGCAGGCCGGCGGCGGATGAAAAGAGCCTCAATCATCAACCTCGCCTCATGGTAGCGAGCTGGGGGCCGTCAAGTCAAGTTGGGCCGGGGCTGTTTCGGTCCCGCCGCGCAGCGTTATTGACAGACCGGGACGCGGAATGTTATACAATAGGTTCGCAATCGCATCATGCGGTTTTCCTAGGGCTGACCACTCCAAATGGATCAGGTTTTTAGCCAACTGGGGCAGTTGTTTGTCCAATCCATCCCCACCGTCATTCTCGTTTTCCTGCTGGTCGTGATGCTCGACCGGCTGTTTTTTCGACCGCTGGCGCAAGTGCTAGCGCGGCGCGAGGAGGCGACCGTGGGGGCGCTGGCCCGAGCGCGGGAGCAAGCCTCGACTGCGGAAGAAAAGGCGCGGCAATACGAGGCGGCTCTACAGGCCGCCCGACAAGAGGTATATCGACAGCGCGAGGCCGAGCGTCAGGCCGCACTCGCCCAGCGCGACGAGGCGCTGAAGAAGGCGCGGCAGGAGGCGGAGAGCTTGGTGGCCGAAGCGAAAAAGTCGATTGATCTTCAGGTGCGGGCCGCTCAACGCGAGCTCGATACGGTGGGCCGCCAACTGGCGATGGAGATTGCCGACGCGTTGCTCGCTGAGGAAAAGCCCCTGCGCCGCGAAAGGACGCTGCTACGGTGAAGCGGACTTTGCGCCAAGTCATGTTAATCTGGTTTCTGGCGGTTGCGCCGGTTGGAGCCGAAGCCGCCATTGCCGTAGAAAGCTTGCCCGCGGTGTTCGGCGACGCGGCGGCGGAAATTGCCGAAACGGGTTCGAGCGCTGGAGGCTGGAGGAGGGAAACCGGAAACCGAATCAGGCCGTCAGCGGAGCCTCGCCTCGAGGGGGCGGCGCTGGCGGCGGAGGCGGAGGGTGGAGAGTCGCCAGGCGCGAGCCGCGAAGAAATCTTCACGTGGATCAATTTCGTCTTGCTGGTCGCGGTTCTGGCATACCTGTTACGCCAACCGGTCCGGGAGTTTTTTGCCGGACGCTCACGACAGGTCCGCGAGGCTCTGGAGGCCGGCCGGAAGGCGTTGAACGAGGCGCAGTCTCGGCTGGCCGAGGTGGAGGCGAAGCTGGCCCACCTCGAGGAAGAGATTAACTCCTTTCGGGCCTCGGCTGCCCGCGAAGTCGAGTTGGAGCGGCAACGGCTGGAAGAGCTTACGCGGCGGGATGCCGCCCGCCTGATCGAGGCGGCGCGGGCTCAAATCGAAATGGCGACACGGGCGGCCAAGCTCGAGCTGATGATTCAAAGCGGCCAACGGATTGTGGAGCTCGCCGAAGTCCTGATCCGCCAGCGGCTGGACGATCGGACGCGCCAGCGGCTGGTAACCCGCTTCGTGGAAGGCCTTGCCCCGGTCGGGGCCGAGCAGCGAGAAAACTGATGCCTTTGGCGATCGCCAACCGATACGCCCGCGCGCTGGCCGACGTGGTGGCGAAGACGGGGAACTATGAAGCGATCTTGGCCGAGGTGGAGGACTTCGCGGCCGTTTGGGCGGCCAGTGCCGAGCTTCGCGAGGTGCTTGAAACGCCGGCCGTCTCGCTGCCCCGCAAGGTTGCCGTCGTGGAGGCGGTGGCGGCGCGTCTCGGCTTGTCGCCGATCGCCTTGAATTTTGTGCGAGTGGTGCTCGAACACTATCGGCTGGCGCTGCTCGCCGAGATGTGCCGGGCCTTCCGCAAAATCGTTGACGAACGGCGAGGCATTGTGCGGGTGAAGATTTACAGCGCTTCCGAGCTTTCTGACAGCGACAAGCGCCGGTTGCGCGCCCGTCTGGCGGAGGTGGCCCAGCGAACGGTGGAGCTCGATTTTTATCTCGATGGGCAACTGCTTGGCGGCGTCCGCGCCCAGATCGGAAGCACGGTGTATGACGGCACCCTTCGCGGAAGCCTTGATCGAATACGGCGGCAGCTTGTCTCCCGCTAAAGAGTCGAGCCGAACTGGAGAGACTGATCACCAGACCCGATCCCTGCACCTCGGCCTGTCCGCACGATGGGGACCGAGGCAGGTTGGAGTGAGATTCCATGCCCCCAATTAGAGCCGACGAAATCACGGAGATCATCCGCGCCCAGATCGAGGACTTCGACCGCGGCGTGTCGATCGCCGAAGTGGGGACCGTTATTTCGGTGGGGGACGGGGTGGCTCGCATTCACGGCCTCGATAACGTCATGGCGGGCGAACTGTTGGAGCTGCCTCATGAGGTGGCGGGACTCGCGCTGAACCTGGAAGAGGATCAGGTCAGCGCCGTATTGCTCGGTGATTACACACGGATCCAGGAAGGGGACACGGTCAAGCGGACGAAGCGCATCATGTCGGTGCCGGTGGGCGAGGAATTAATCGGGCGAGTCGTGGACGCCCTGGGGCGGCCCCTGGACGATAAAGGACCGATTCCGACGCGCCAATTCAGTCCGGTCGAGAAGTTGGCGCCGGGCGTCGTCGACCGCCAGCCGGTTCGCGAGCCGCTGCAGACGGGCCTGAAGCCTATCGATGCCATGATTCCCATCGGGCGGGGGCAGCGTGAGCTCATCATTGGCGACCGCCAGACGGGGAAGACGGCGATCGCCATCGACACCATTCTGAACCAGCGCGGTGGCGACGTCGTGTGCATTTACGTGGCCATCGGACAGAAACGCTCGACGGTGGCTCAGGTGGTCAAGACGCTGGAAGAGTACGACGCTATGCGATACAGCATTGTGGTGTCGGCCAGCTCCTCTGATCCGGCGCCGATGCAATACATCGCTCCTTACGCCGGCTGCTCGATAGGCGAATACTTTCGTGACCGCGGGCAGCACGCGCTGTGCATTTACGACGACCTGTCCAAACACGCCGTCGCCTACCGCGAGATTTCTCTCTTGCTGCGCCGCCCCCCCGGCCGAGAGGCGTACCCCGGGGACGTCTTCTACCTTCATTCGCGCCTGCTCGAGCGCGCCGCGAAGCTGAGCCAGGAGTTGGGCGGAGGCTCGCTGACCGCCCTCCCGGTTATCGAGACCCAAGCCGGCGATGTGTCGGCTTATATTCCCACCAATGTCATCTCGATTACGGATGGTCAAATCTATCTGGAATCGGACCTGTTCAACGCCGGCATTCGCCCTGCCGTGAACGTCGGCATCTCGGTCTCGCGCGTCGGCGGCAACGCCCAGATTAAGGCGATGAAGCAGGTGGCGGGCTCGCTGCGCCTTGACATGGCGCAGTACCGCGAGCTGGCCGTTTTTGCTCAGTTTGGAAGCGACCTGGACAAGGCCAGCCAGGCTCAACTGAATCGCGGCCGCCGCCTCACCGAAATCCTCAAGCAGGACCAGTACCAACCGCTGCCGGTGGACAAGCAGATTGCGATTATCTTTGCCGGCACCAGCGGTTACCTGGACGACCTTGCCGTGGAGGATTGCCGCCCGTTCGAGCAGGGCCTGTATGAGTTTATGGATTCTTCGTACCCCAGCGTTGGCCGGAAGATTCGCGAGCAGATGACTTTGAGCGACGAGCTTCGGCGAGAGATGGGCCGGATGATCGAGGAATATAAGGCCAAGTTTTTGGCGGAGCGCCAGGCTGCGCCGGCCAAAGGGATGAGGGCCAGAGCCTGAAGGTGGCTGTGCCGGCCATCAGCGGACGAACGGAGGCGAACCGAGCCCGGAAGGCCTCGTGGCACTTTTCCCCCGGAGCGGCATCGGGCGCTACGGTGCCCCAGGGACAGGCATCGAGGCCGGCGGGTCGAGGGGATGCCGCGCGCGGCGCTGGCCGGGACGCTTTCGGGGAGCGCTCGTGACCGGTCACGGCATTCTCTGACTTCAGGAAACCATGCCCAACGTACTTGATCTTCGGCGACGGATCCGCACCATCAGGAACACCCAGCAGATCACGCGGGCAATGAAGATGGTGGCGGCGGCGCGGCTGCGGCGGGCTCAGGAAGCGGTGATGAGCAGAAGGCCGTATTCCGACCGGATGCTGTCGGTGCTGCGGAGCGTTGCCGCGCGGGTCGAGCAGCCGTCGCACCCGCTGCTGGTCGAGCGCCCGGTACAGCGAATTCTGCTGGTGCTGGTGACCTCGGACCGCGGGCTCTGCGGCGCATTCAACAGTAACGCCATCCGGGCGGCGCAGTACTACCGGGCTCATCACGGCGAGCAGATTTCGCTGTTGGCGGTGGGGCGGAAAGGACGCGACTTTTTCCGGCGTCACAAGGTAGCGATGGTGAGCGAGCACGTGGATTGGTTTCTCCGGCCAGTGCAGTGGGCTCACGCCCGATCGTTGGCGAACGAGATCGCCGCCCTTTACGCCGACGAATCCGTGGACGCAGTCGACTTCATCTACAACGAATTCAAGTCGATGCTGTCCCAACGGGTGCGCGTGGAGCGCATCCTGCCGGTGAAGGCGGTAATCCGCGGGAGTGCGGCGGTTGCCGCCCAAGAGCCGCCCCGGGTGGACTACATTTACGAAGAGCCGCCGGCCGAGCTTTTTAGGACGCTCCTGCCGCGTTATGTGGAATCGCAGGTTTACCGGGCCCTCGTCGAATCGCAGGCGGCCGAGCTCGCGGCGCGGATGACGGCGATGGATGCGGCGACCAACAACGCCGGCGAGCTGATTGATACGCTGACCCTGAATCTGAACCGGGCGCGCCAAGCCGCGATTACCAAGGAGATCATTGAGATTGTCAGCGGCGCCGCGGCGCAATGAAGCGCTCCTGAAGAGCGCGGAGCGACGATGGAACGGGCGGCGAGACCGGTCCGGAAATCGCGGTGGACGAGTTGACGCAACGGGCGCGATAACAGGCATCCAGTAACGGGAAGGAACAGGTATGGCAGAAACCAGAACCGGTAAGGTTGTGGAGGTCACCGGCCCGGTAGTCGTGGTGGCGTTTGAAGGCGGGCATCTGCCTCCGATTTACAACGCCATCCGCATCATTTCCGAGGGTTTCGATGTGCCCGAGCCGATCAACGTGATCACCGAGGTCCAGCAGCACATGGGCGAGGGCCGCGTGAAGTGCGTGGCCATGGAGCGCACCGACGGCATGGTCCGCGGGATGAAGGCCATCGACCTGGGCGAACCGATCACGGTTCCGGTGGGGAAGGCGACCCTGGGCCGGGTACTGAATGTCATCGGCGAGCCGGTGGACAAGCTGGGGCCGATCGTTTCCGACACGCGGTTCCCGATCCATCGCCACGCTCCTCTGCTCGATGACCAGAACACGAATCTCGAGATGTTCGAGACCGGCGTCAAGGTGATCGATCTGCTGGAACCGTACTTGAAGGGCGGCAAGACGGGTCTGTTTGGCGGGGCGGGAGTGGGCAAGACTGTAATTATCCAGGAGCTGATCAACAACGTCGCCATGAAGCACGGCGGGGTCTCGGTGTTCGCGGGCGTCGGCGAGCGGACTCGCGAGGGCAACGACCTTTGGCTGGAGATGACGGAATCGGGCGTCATCACACCAGGCGATCCTGACAAGTCCAAGGCGGCGCTGATCTACGGCCAGATGACGGAACCCCCCGGGGCGCGACTGCGCGTGGGCTTGACGGGCCTCACGGTGGCGGAGTATTTCCGCGACGTTGGCGGCCAGGACGTGCTGCTGTTTATCGACAACATTTTCCGCTTCACCCAGGCGGGGTCGGAGGTCTCGGCGTTGCTCGGGCGGATGCCATCGGCCGTTGGTTATCAGCCCAACCTTTCGACCGAGATGGGCGAGTTGCAGGAGCGGATCACCTCCACCAAAAAGGGGTCGATTACGTCCGTGCAAGCGATTTATGTGCCGGCCGATGACCTGACGGACCCGGCTCCGGCGACGGCCTTCGCCCACCTGGATGCCACCACCGTGCTCTCCCGCCAGATCGTCGAGCTGGGCATCTACCCGGCCGTCGATCCGCTGGCTTCCACCTCGCGGTTGTTGGACCCGCGGGTGGTGGGGGAGGAGCATTACAACGTGGCCCGCGCCGTGAAGGCCATTTTGCAAAAGTACAAAGACTTGCAAGACATTATCGCGATTTTGGGCATCGATGAGCTTTCTGACGAGGACAAACTCACGGTGGCCCGCGCCCGCAAGATTCAAAGATTCATGTCGCAGCCGTTTTTCGTCGCCGAACAATTCACCGGGCTGGAAGGCCGATACGTGAAGATCGAGGACACGATTCGCGGGTTCAAGGAGCTGGTGGATGGGAAGCACGACGAGGTTCCGGAACAGGCGTTTTATATGGTGGGGACCATCGAAGAGGCTTTGGAAAAGGCGGAGAAGTTGAAGACGGTCTGAGGAGACCGAGGGAAAGTGCGTTTTTGCACTGATCGGGCCTGATTATGGCTGATGACGTTCTGCCAACGCGCTTGCAGTTCGAGTTGGCCACACCGGAGCGCCTGCTCGTGCGGGACTGGGCTGTCGCTGTGTCGGTTCCGGGCAGGGAGGGATACCTGGGCATCTTGCCGGGACACGCTCCGCTGCTTTCCGAATTGAAGCCCGGCGAGCTGACCTACACCCAGGACGGTTCCACCCATTACCTGGCCGTGGGCGGCGGCTTTGTGGAGGTTTTGCCCGATCGCGTCACGGTGCTCGCCGATACGGCCGAGCGCGCCGAGGAAATTGACCTGCCTCGGGCTCAGCAGGCGCGCCGCCGGGCCGAGGACGAGCTGAAGAAGTCCGCTGACGCCACCGTCGACGGCGAGCCGGCTCAGGCCGCCCTGGCGCGGGCGATGGCCCGACTGGCCGTGGCCGCGCGACGGGGGGAAACTCGAAAAGAGGAGCAACGTCGAATCGCCCAGCCATGACCCCACGAATCCGGATGTACGCGACGGCCTGGTGTCCCGACTGCCATCAGGCGCGGCGGCTTCTCAATGAAAACCACATCGCCTTCGAGGAAATTGACATCGAGCGGAACGCCGATGCGGAGGCCTTTGTGCGGCGAGTCAATGACGGCAAACGGCGCGTCCCTACCTTTGACGTGGACGGCCGCATCTTCCACTGCTCTCCTTTCGATCCGAAGAAGCTCAAGCGGGAGCTCGGACTGAAGTGAAGGCGTGGATTCGCGCCGAGGCGGCCAGAGGAGTCGCCCCGCACCACCGCCCCGCCCGTGCCTTCACAGCGCCGCGGTGCTGATCCGCCCGAAGGCCGGCGGCTCCGTTCCGCTACCCCTTAAATGTCGTAGTACAAAGCGAATTCGTAAGGATGCGGGCGCGTGTTGATGGCCTGAACCTCGTTCTTCATCTTGTAGTCGATCCAGGTTTCGATCAACTCCTCGCTGAAGACATCGCCCTTCATCAGGAAGTCGTGGTCTTTCTCTAGAGCGCGCAGCGACTCCTCGAGCGAGCCCGGCAGAGAGGGCACTTTTTTCAGCTCCTCCGGTCCCAGATCATAGATGTCTTTATCCAGCGGCTCGCCGGGGTCGATTTTGTTCTCGATGCCGTCGAGTCCGGCCATGAGCATCGCCGCGAACGCCAGGTAGGGGTTGCTCGAGGCGTCGGGAGGACGAAACTCCAGGCGCTTGGCTTTGGGACTGGCCGAATACATCGGAATCCGGACGGCGGCGCTGCGATTGCGGCGGGAGTAAGCTAAATTCACGGGAGCTTCGAAGCCCGGCACCAGGCGCTTATAGGAGTTTGTGGTGGGGGCGATAAGAGCCGCCAGTGCGGGAGCGTGCTTCAGCAGCCCGCCCGTGTACCACAGCGCTGTCTGGCTCAGCCCCGCGTACTTGTCGCCGGCAAACAGCGGCTTGCCGTCTTTCCAAAGGCTCTGGTGGGTGTGCATGCCGGAGCCGTTGTCCTGAAAGAGCGGCTTGGGCATGAAAGTCACGGTCTTGCCATATTGTCGCGCCACGTTGCGGATGATGTACTTGTAGAGCATCATCCAGTCGGCGGATTTGACCAACGGATTGAATTTCTGGTCGATCTCGCACTGGCCGCCGGTAGCCACCTCGTGATGGTGACACTCGATGGTCATGCCGACCTTCTCCATCGTCACCACCATCTCGGAGCGCAGATCCTGGTAGTGATCGGTGGGTGGAACCGGAAAGTAGCCCTCTTTGTATCGCGGGCGGTAGCCGAGGTTATCCTTCTCGCGGCCAGAGTTCCAGCGCCCTTCCTCGGCGTCAATGAAGTAGTAGCCGTGCTGCTGAGCCTGATCGAAGCGGACATTGTCGAAAATGAAGAACTCAGCCTCGGCGCCGAAATAGGCCGTGTCGCCGATGCCGGTATAGGCGAGATACGCCTCCGCCTTCTTGGCGATATGACGGGGATCCTTCAGGTAGTGCTGCTTGGTAATCGGATCGATGATGTCGCCGATCATCACGAGCGTCGGGACTTCGGTAAAGGGGTCGAGCATGTACCAGCTCGGATCAGGGACCAGCAGCATGTCGCTTTCGTGAATAGCCGCCCAGCCCCGAATGCTGGAACCGTCCATACCGAACCCGTCTTCGAACGACTTTTCTTCCAGTTGATGGATCGGAAACGATACGTGGTGCCACAACCCCGGCAGGTCGGTGAAGCGGATGTCCACCATTTTCACGTTGTTGGCGGCGGCGAACTCGAGGACGCTCTTGGCGCTCATGAAACCTCCAGTCAGGAATTAGGTTAGGGTGCCTAAGCCTTTCGGATGAGCCACAGATTTATCCGGGCGAGACAAAATATCCCGGTTGCTTGCGGGAGTCAACATCGGAGGTTTGATCCTGCCCATAAGCTAAATTTATTGACGGCCGCCCGCCCCCTCGGCCAGCCCCCCGGC